>NZ_JBEOZN010000129.1:0-27278 GCF_040298085.1 Streptosporangium sp. NPDC001681
CGAACCCCTGCATGAAGAAAACCACCCTCCCGGCACGAGCCTCAGAGACCCGCCGCACGAACCCCTGCATGAAGAAGACCCCCCTCCCTGCACGAGCCTCAGAGACCCGCCGCACGGACCTCTCGTGATCGCTCCACCGCCGGCCTCCGCCGGGAAGAGTGCCCGCCCCACCGGGCCCCTGCTGACCGCCCTGCGCCTGCGTTCCTGGTCTCTGCGGCTCTCCCCGCGCGGCCTCGTCACCGGCACCGCCATCGCCGTACTCGGCCTGGTCGTCAGCCTGGTCGCGCTGTCCGTCGGCGAGTTCACGGTCCCCATCCGCGACATCGTGGCCGCGCTGTTCGGTGAGGGGCCGCCGGTCGCCGAGCTCATCGTGAACCGCCTGCGGGCACCGCGGATCGTGACCGGCCTGCTGGTCGGTGCCGCGTTCGGGCTGAGCGGGGCGATCTTCCAGAGCCTCACCCGCAACCCGCTCGGCAGCCCCGACTTCGTCGGCCTCACCTCGGGGGCGGCCACCGGGGGCATCGCCGCCGTGGTGCTGGGCGGCGGCGCCTGGCAGATCGCGGGGGCCTCGCTCGCCGGGTGCGTCGCCAGCGCGCTGATCGTGTACGCCCTGGCCTTCCAGCGCGGGGTGCAGGGCTACCGGCTGATCCTGGTCGGCATCGGGGTCAACGCACTGCTGATCTCCGCCGACTGGTACATGCTGACCCGCGCCGACATCGGCGACGCGGCCACCGCCGGGGCGTGGATCACCGGCAGCCTCGGCGGGCGCGGCTGGGAGCACGCGATCCCGGTCGCGTGCGCGGTGGCCGTGCTCCTGCCCGCCTGCGCCTGGCTGTCACGCCCGCTGCGGATGATGGAGATGGGCGACGACGCGGCCAGGGCCATGGGCATCCGCGTCGAGCCGGTGCGCGCGGCGGCGATCGCCGTCGGCGTGCTGCTGTGCGGTGTCGCCACCGCCGCCACCGGACCCGTGATCTTCGTGGCGATGGCCGCTCCCCAGCTGGCCCGGCGGATCAGTCGTTCCCCCGGCGTCACCCTGGTCACCTCGGCGCTGACCGGCGCCACCCTGCTGGTCTGCGCCGACCTGGCCGCGCAGCGCCTCTTCGCGCCGGTCCAGCTGCCGGTGGGAATCATGACCGCCGCGATCGGCGGCGTATACCTGGTGTTTCTCCTGCGGAGGGAACGACGTTGAGACTGTACGGCACCGGCCTGACCCTCTCCTACGACAAGCGCGTGGTGGCCAGGGACCTGGACGTCACGATCCCCGACGGGTCGTTCACCGTGATCATCGGCCCCAACGCGTGCGGCAAGTCCACGATGCTGCGCGCCCTGGCCCGGATGCTCAAGCCCCGCGCGGGGGCGGTCCACCTGGACGGATCCGTGATCACCTCGCTGCCGTCCAAGGAGGTGGCGCGCAGGCTGGGCCTGCTGCCGCAGAGCTCGATCGTGCCCGACGGCATCACGGTCGCCGACCTGGTGGGCCGGGGCCGCTACCCACACCAGCGGATGATGCGCCAGTGGTCCCGCGAGGACGAGGCCGCGGTGGCGGCGGCCATGGAGTCGACGGACGTGACCGAGCTGGCCGACCGCTGCGTGGACGAACTCTCCGGCGGCCAGCGCCAGCGCGTCTGGCTGGCCATGGCGCTGGCCCAGGAGACCCCGATCCTGCTGCTCGACGAGCCGACCACCTTCCTGGACATCGCCCACCAGATCGAGGTGCTCGACCTCTGCGCCGACCTGCACGAGCAGGGCAGGACCCTGGTCGCCGTGCTGCACGACCTGAACCAGGCCTGCCGCTACGCCACCCACCTGATCGTGATGCGCGACGGCCGGATCGTCGCCGAGGGCGATCCCTCCGCGATCGTCACCGCCGACCTGGTAAGGGAGGTCTTCGAGCTGCGCTGCGAGATCATCGAGGACCCGCAGAGCGGCACCCCGCTGATCGTCCCCGAGACCCGCCGCCGCGCTCCCGCGCCGCTGGGGCGAGGCTAGGTCCTGTCCTGCGCGGCGGCCGGTCAGGAGGGTCAGCCCGTGACCCGCCCCGCGGGCTCGTTCTCGGCGGCCGACACCGTGACGATGTCCTGCCCGCGTGTCTCCGGTCCGAAGGCGAGGGCGATGAGGGTGATGGTGGTCAGCACCGCCAGGTAGACCGCGACGGCCCACCAGTGGCCGGTCCAGGCCAGCAGCGCGGTGGCGATCAGCGGCAGGAAGCCGCCGGCGAGCACCGAACCGAGCTCGCGGGCGAACGCGAAGCCGGACAGCCGGGTCTTGGTGTCGAAGAGCTCGGCGAAGTAGGCCGCCTGCGGGGCCAGCATGGCCGGGTAGAAGACGCCGAGGCCGACCACGAAACCGATGACGATCAGCACCGGTGACAGGGTCTCCAGCAACATGAAGTACGGCACCAGCCACAGCAGCGAGGCGATCGCCCCACCCGCGTAGACGGGCCTGCGGCCGACCCGGTCCGACAGGATCGCCCACAGGGGGACGGCGACGATCTGTACCGCGGAGGCGATGACGACCGCCAGCAGGGTGAACGAACGGTCGATGCCGAGCTGGTTGACGGCGAAGGCGACACCGAAGACGGGGAAGAGGTAGGCGAAGGAGTTCTCGGCGAACCGGGCGCCGACGACCACCAGGAAGCTGCGGGGGTGCTTGCGCAGCACGGCGAGCACCGGCGTCTTGGTGGCCTGTACGGCTCCCCTGGCCTCGGCCCTCTCCGCCTCCTCGAAGGCGGGCGTCTCGTCGATGCGGCGCCTGATGAGGTAGCCGACCAGCAGCAGCAGCGCGCCCAGCAGGAACGGCACACGCCAGCCCCACGAGCGGAACGCGTCGTCGGGCAGCAGGAGCATGAGCTGGAAGACACCCGTCGACAGCAGGGTGGCGACGGCGAACCCGGTGGGCGCCCAGGCGCCGGCGGCGCCGCGGCGGGTCTGGTCACCGTGTTCCACGGACAGCACGACCGCGCCCGCGTACTCCCCTCCGGCGGCGAACCCCTGCAGCAGGCGCAGCCCGATCAGCAGGACCGGCGCCCAGAAGCCGATCTGGTCGTACGACGGCAGCAGGCCGATCAGCGTGGTCGCCACGCCCATCAGCGTGATCGTGAGGATCAGCATCCTCTTGCGGCCGGCCCGGTCGCCCAGGTTGCCCAGCACGATCCCGCCGATCGGCCGCGCCATGAAACCGACCGCGTAGGTGGCGAACGCCGCCAGCGTGCCGACGAGCGGGTCCCCGTTCGGGAAGAACAGCTCGTTGAGGATGAGGGCGGCGGCCGTCCCGTAGATCAGGAAGTCGTACCACTCCAGGGTCGTGCCGACGAGCGCGGCGATCCCGGCTCGTCGTGCCTGCTGCTTGTCGTGCGGTATTGCGGTTGTCGCCATGGCGCCAGTTCCTTCGATCACATGAGGGGTGGTTCTACCTGGGCGGTCGCCGGGTCACGGCGCCACCCTGGATGGGGCCGACCAGCTCGGCGTACTGCCCGAGCAGGCCGGAATCCGTCCCGGGTTCGTGGGACAGAACAGGATTTCCCTGGCGTACCGGATCGGTGTCCACGGTGCGGGCGTCAAGGTCGATCGTGACGCGGTCACCGTCCAGAAGCCCGGCGAGAGGTCCCCCGTCGGCGGCCTCCGGCATGACCTGGCCGACGACCAGACCGTAGTTGAGCCCGGAGAGTTCTCCGTCCGTGACGACGGCGACCTGGCCGCTGAGGCCGGCGCCGTTGAGCGCCGCGACGAAGTTGGCCGCGAAGACCGTGCCGGGGCCGCCGCGCACGCCCATGCCGCGCAGCACGATCACCTGTCCGGGCACGATCTCCCCGTTCCCGAGCCCCGCGATCGCCTCGTCCTCGCCGACGAAGACCTTGGCCGGGCCCTCGAACCTGCGGCTCGTCGCCGCGCTCACCCCCGCGAGCTTCACGATCGCGCCATCCGGGGCCAGCGAGCCGCGGACGATGAGCAGGCCGGGTTCCGGCTTCACCGGGTCGTTCAGCTCCCGCAGCACCTTGCCGTCCGCGGCGCGGGCCTCGGCGGCCAGCTCGCCGACCGTGCGGCCCGAGACGGTGAGCGCGCCGGAGTGCAGGCGGGGCAGAAGCGTCCGCATGACGGTCTGCACGCCGCCGATCTCGTCGAGGTCCCACACCTGGTCGGTGCCGTTGGGGCGGATGGCGGCCAGCTGCACGGCGTCCCGCCCCCTGGCCTCGACCGTCGCGACGACGTCGAGACCCAGATCGGCCTCCGCGGCGATCGCGGACAGATGGCGGACGCAGTTGACGGACCCGCCCAGGGCGAGGGCGACCTCGACGGCGTTCTCGATCGCCTCGGCCGTCAGCACCTTCCTGGCGGTGAGCCCCTCGTGGATCATCTCGACCACCCGGCGCCCGGCTTCCTCGGCCCTGGCCAGCATCCGCTCGGAGTTGGCCCGGGTCGGCGCCGAGCCCGGCACGGTCATGCCGAGCGCCTCGGCCAGGCAGTGCATGGTGTTGGCGGTGGCCAGCCCCGCGCAGACACCCGGCCCGGTGATGCCCGCGTCCGCCAGGTCCCCCAGCTCGTCGACGCCCATGGTGCCCGCGGCGACCGCGCCCACCGACTCGTAGACGGTGTCGATGTCGACCGAGCAACCCGCGTAGGTCCCGCCGCGCTGGTAGCCGCCGATGACGACCACGGAGGGCAGATCGAGCCTGGCGGCGGCCATCAGGTGCGCCGGCGTGGTCTTGTCACAGGAGGACAGGAAGACGATGCCGTCCAGCACGGCGCCCTCGACCGCGGCCTCCACGTCGTTCACCACGAGGTCGCGGGTGGGCATGAGGTAGCGGCCGTTGCGGCCGGCGGTGGTGATGAAGTCGCTCGGCGCGGTGGTGCGGATCTCGAAGGGCAGCCCACCCGCCTCGCGTACCGCGTCGGCGACCCGGGTGGCCACGTCGTCGAGGTGGATGAAGCACACCGAGAGCTTCGACGACGTGTTGACAATCGCGATCTTCGGCTTCAGCTGGTCCTCCAGGCTGATGCCCATGGCGCTCCACTGCGCCCGCCGCACGGCCCAGCGCGAGGTGCCGGGTGTGAAGTTGCTGCGGAGTACGGTGCCGTCCCCCCTGGGGACATCTGCGGCGTTGGCCGCACCGTCGACGTTACTGCCGGCGTTACTGTCGGCGTTGTGGCTCACAGCGCGCTCCCGTTCTGTGTCATCGCGGATCTGACCCTGGCCCCGTCAAGACGGCGGTAGGGGGTGCCCTCGTCGAGGGAGAGGACGGTGGCCACCCCTGCGGCGTGGCCGTACTCGAAGCACTGGGCGGTGACCCTGGCCGAGGCGAGCGCCTCGTGCTGGGCGCTCAGGCAGCGGCCCGCGACGATGACGTTCTCCCCCGCCTCGGGCACGAGGGTGAGGTACGGGACCTCGTAGTAGTCGTCGATCAGCCAGTGCAGCTTGGGCCGGTCTCCGTCGTGCAGCTCGATCGGCCACGGGCTGCGGACGATACCCGAGGAGTCCTTGCGCCCCGTCACGACCGCCTCGTTGCTCAGGGTCTCGACGCCGACGACGCTGCGCGTCTGGCGAACGCCCGCCTCCACGCCGGTGTCGACGACGAAACCGCCCGCGCAGCCCGGCATGGTCTCGATGAGGAAGTCGGCGTACGCCCTGACCTGACGGCGGCCCCCGACCTCCGCCTCGGTGAAGTCGGCGGGGTCGATGACGTTGAGCATGCGCCCGTCGGCCCCGGTGAGCCGGGTGGCGTTGACCATCAGCTCGCCGGGGCGGGGGGTGGTGAAGATCCAGATCTTCTGCCGGGGCAGGTCGGCGCCGAGTGCCCTGGCCTCCTTGATCCGCTCGGTCACCCAGGGCGGGCAGATGGTGTCCTCGCCGTAGCCGTCCAGGAACGCCTCGACGTCGACCCCGCCGAGGCGGAAGAACATGGTGGGGTTCTGGATCCGCCCGTCGTCGCCGAACACGTAGCGGCCGCCCGCACGGGCCACGACCGCGGCGTCCCCGGAGGCGTCGACGGTACGGGCCGCGCGCACGACGCCGACCCCGGCGTTCGAGGAGAGCACGGCGCCCCGGTACTCGTCCCCCTCCATCACCACACCGACGACGGAGGTGTGGAAGAGCACCCGCACGCCGGCGGCCGCCAGCAGGTCGTCGGCCGTCTCCCGCCAGACCAGCGGGTCGTGGGCGCTCGTCCACGTCTTGCCGTACCGCTGGGGACGGGTCAGGCCGCCTCGCTTGGACAGCCCCTGCCGGAAGCGCTCGGTGAAACCCCACACCACCTGTTCCGGTGAGGTGCCGGTCTCCGTCGCCAGGTACATGCCGCAGACGGTTCCGGACATGCCGGCCACCGCGGCGCCGCCCGCGAACCCGTACTTCTCGACGAGCAGCACGCTCTTGCCGGCCTCCGCGGCCACCACGGCCGCGGCCACTCCCGCGGCCCCGCCGCCGACCACGAGCACGTCGACGTCGGCCACGACGGGGTAGTCCGCGTCGGGGGACACCACTGCGGGTAGTCGCCAATGGACCACCGATATATCGGTCATGTATTGACCGTACATCACAAGGCGGTACTATTGTCCAGTCCGGAAATCCTCTTGAAACATCGCAGACACGGGGTGACGGGTGTCCCTGCCGAACAAATCCGACCGCGCCTACGACGCGATCGAGAACATGATCACTTTTCAGGAGCTCGTGCCGGGGTCACTCATATCCGAGTCCATGCTCATGGAGCGCACCGGCCTCGGCAGGACGCCCGTCCGTGAGGCGCTCCAGCGGCTGTCCCGCGAGCGCATGGTGGAGATCCACCCCAACCGGGGGGTGTTCGTCCCGCCCACCTCCATCGAGGCCCAACTGAAACTCCTGGAGCTGAGGCGCACCCTGGAGGCCCTGGCGGTCAAGCTCGCCACCCACCGCGCCGTCCCCGAGCAGAAACGCCAGATGCAGGAGGTCGTCGAGCACTTCAGGGACTGCGAGCCGGACGTGCGCTCCTTCGCGACGATCCTCAAGCGCACCCACGACCTGATCGTCGCCGCCGCTCACAACGAGTACATCTCGGTGGCCATGGCGCCCCTCCAGGGGCTCTCCCGCAGGTTCTGGTTCGCACACCTGAAGGATTCCGCCGAGGAACTGCGCACGGCGTCACGGCTGCACGGCGACATCCTCCGCGCCATCTGCCACGGCGACGAGACCGAGGCGGTGAACGCCTCGACCAGGCTCAACGACTATCTGGTCGACTTCGCCTACGCCACCCTGCACCCACCGGCCTGAGCGGCTCCCTCCTGGCTCGGGAAGAGGGCCGGGCGCCGCGGACGACGGCACCCGGCCCGTGGAGAACGCGGGGGCCGGGTCGTCAGCCCTCCAGCGCGACCCGGCGGGCCAGGCCCAGCGGGAGACCGCCGGAACCCGCCAGCGTGTCGTGGAAGGCGCGCAGGTCACCGCGGCCCGCGGCCAGGTAGTCGTCGCGGATGCGGTCGATCTCCAGTGCCCCCGTCAGGTAGGAGGGCGCCTGGGTGGGCCACGCGCAGTAGCGGTTGACCTCCCCCTTGGCCGTGCCGGGGGTGAGCGAGGACCTCGTGGTCATGAACTCCTCGGCCTGCTCGATCGTCATGTCACCGCAGTGCAGCGAGGTGTCCACGACGATGCGCGCCGCCCGGAAGAGCCGGAAGTCCAGGTGGGCGAGCTCCTGGGCCGGAGTGGTGAAGTAGCCCTGCTCGTGCATGAGCTTCTCGACGTACAGGCCCCAGCCCTCGGCGAAGTACGGGGTGCGGAACAGCCTGCGGGCCCGGCGTGGGTTGCCCGCCATCCAGGACAGATGCCAGTGGTGACCGGGGTACGCCTCGTGGACGGCGATGGAGGGCATCTGAGCCCTGGCGTTGGTGCGCAGCCGCTGACGGACCTGCTCCCCGGTGAAGGAGGACGGGGTGAAGGGCACGAAGAAGTGCCCGATCCTGGAGGCCGACAGGGGCGGCGGCGACAGGTAGGAGGCGACCGCGAGGATGGGCCGCTGGAACTCGGGCGACGGGACGACCAGGCACTCCTCGCCCTCGGCGAAGGTCACCAAGCCGCGCTCGCGGACGAACCTCCTGGCCCGCTCCGTCTCGGCCTCGTACTCGGCCCGCATGTCCTCCAGCGTCGGCGCGTGGTCGTCCTGAAGCCCGGTGATGACCGCGTGCCAGTCGCCCGAGCCGCCGTCCAGCCGGGCGGCGACCTCGCGCATCCGCGCGTCCAGCTCGTCGTAGGCGGCCTGTCCCCGCCTGAGCAGCTCGTCGGCGCCGTAGCCGAGCATCTCCCGCTCGCGCAGCAGCGTGGAGTAGAGCTCCTCCCCCATCCGCCAGGTGCCCTCCGCCCGGAACCCTTCGAGGAACTCCACCAGCTCGTCGAAGGCCGCCGCCGCGGGCTCGGCCGCCGCGGCCAGCCGGGCCCGCAGCGCCTCGTCGGACACCTGGCCGGGGACCGTCCCGGTGAGGAAGCGGCGAGCGGTCCGCGCCTGGCCCAGCCCCCGCTCGACCAGCAGCGGGGCCGCCAGCGCGGGGTCGAGGTTGGCCCGGCAGGCGGCGAGGACGTCCGGCACCTCGGCCAGCCGCGCGACGGCCGCGTCCACCAGCTCGGCCTCACCGGAGAGCCGCTGCAGGAACGGGCTGAACATCGAGGAGAAGATCGGGCCCACGTAGGCGGCCGGGTCACGCCGCCAGAGCGGCCACGACTCGTACGCGATCCCGCCGCGCAGCGTGGACATGACGAGTTCCCGGTCGATCTCGTCCTCGAAGTCCCCGGCGTCCTGGGCCCCCTGGAGTCGTTCCAGCCGGCGGCGCGACTCCCGCTCCCTGGCCAGGATGCCGGCCTCGGTGAAGTCACCGAGGGTCCTGTCGTACCCCGGCGCGCCCGCGAGGGCGGCATAGATGGGATTCTCCGCCAGGTACCAGTCGAGAAATTCGCTTACCAGCTGGGAGGACGTCATACCGCGAGATCCTACTTCGCAGGCGATTTCACCACCGATGTGGTCACCGGCCGGCCTTCGCCCCCTCCGAGTCCGCGGACAAGCAGGCGCGGCTCCGCCGTTCCCATAAACTTCATGACGTGGGTGACCCGAAGTTCGAGATCCAGATGCTCCACGACCGCGTCATGGTCAAGGTCGAGCAGGAGTCAGAGGAACGGCGCAGCACGGCTGGCATCGTCATCCCGGCGACGGTGAAGATGGCCAACCGCCTCGTCTGGGGTGAGGTCTGCGGCGCGGGCCAGAACGTCCGGGCGGTCAAGGTCGGCGACAAGGTCCTGTTCAACCCCGAGGACCAGTACGAGGTCGAGGTCCACAGCCAGATCTATCTGGTCATGCGCGAGCGCGACCTGCACGCCATCGCCACCCCGCAGACCGACAACGGCACCGGCCTCTACCTCTGAGCTTCACGGCTCCACGGAGGGCGTCACCACCGCCCGGTCTCCGCTGCGCCACCCCGAAGGCCGATGAGACGTCCCTACCGCGCGGATCGCCTCCTGGCTCAGTACGGCCATCCCTGAACCCGCCCTCGGGCCGCGCCGGTCATTTCCGGGTGTATCCGAGATAGAGCTTGTTGTTCCAATCCTCGGCGGAGAAGGCGGCCAGCACCCGCGTGGTCTTGCCCTTGAGGGTCGACAGGACCACCTGGTAGTGGTTCCCGGAGGGGATGACCGCGATGAAGTGCTTCTCGTCCCACCATCCCCACAGGGCCTTCGGCCGGATGCCGGGCACCTTGGCCGCGAGCCTGCCCGAGGTGCGATCCCAGACACAGACGTGCTCGGTGTAGCTGGACGGGCACCAGGTCATCAGGCCCTTGCCCGAGGGGGTGAAGGCGTCCTCACCACCGGCGGGCCTGCCGGTCTTGGCCAGGGTGCGGCGGATCGTGCCGTCCTGCCCGTAGAAGCGGGCACCGCCCTGGTACTCGGCCACCACCTCGGTGCCGTCGGAGCTCCAGCGGAATCGCGCGGCCTTGTCGACATCGGCCACGGTCACCGTCTTGGCGCTCTTCGCGGACACGTCGACGACCACGAACCCGGAGGTCACCCACGCCGAGCCGCTCTTCCGCTCGGTGGTCAGCACCGCCTTGCCGCCGTCGCGGCTCCAGTGCGCGTAGTGCGCGACGAGCGGCTTCCGCACCGTACGGATCCGGGTGCCCTTGGAGGTCGCCAGGTCGAGCAGGACGACCGAGTCGTAGCCGCTCTTGTAGGAGGTGGGCACCGCCAGCGCGCTGCCCCCCTTCGGCGCGACCGTGATCTCCTGGTAGGCGGCCTGCCGGGTGAACCCGTCACCCCGGCGCAGGTAGGTCATCTTTCCGGAGGAGTACGAGGTCACCCTGAGCGGGTCCGTGGCGTCCTCCCGTACGGTGACCCTGGTGCCGGGCAGCACGGTATCGATGGGCGCGGCCGCGGCGTGCGCGGGGAGCGGCACGATCGCCGAGGCCAGAACGACAAGGCAGCCGAGGAACCGGTAAATCCCAGGAGTCACGGACACGCCGGAATCCTAAGCCGGAAAGCTCTCAAGATCCCGATCTAGACCGAATCGGTTAGAACAGGTGTAAGAGAGGCCTGCGGTGGTCAAGGGTCGTCCTCCTCTCGGGCCATGCCGCGTCATGCCCCCTCACCCGACGCGGTCCCGCACCTCAGACACTCCCTGACCACGGGGAGGCGATGGCGCCGGTGTTCGTAGAACCGGTGACCGAGCGCCGCCGCGACGAGCACCCCGCCGAGCAGCAGGAGCATGAACGGCCCGTACTTCTCATGTCCGATCAGGCCCATGACGAGATGGGCTATGCCTGCGGCGACGATGATCGCGCCGACGTTGAGCAGTTCCCTGTTGAGCGTCCACCCCGAGGCGGATCGTTCCCGTTCCGTCTCACTCATGCCCCCAGATTCGCTACGGTCAGTTACAGGCCCCGACGGATTCCGTCACCGCGATGTAAAACGCGGAGCGGCGATGTAAAAGGCGGAGCATCTTCTCATGGCGGCAAACGTTGTGATCCATCGGGAAACAGGACTTCCCCCGCCCGCACAAAGAGCCGACGGCCGGAAGGCCGGCTCCGTCAGCCGCCGAGCCGGCGGAACCTGTGCGCCGACAACGGCAGGAAGACGGCGATCAGCAGCAGCGGCCAGGCCACCGCCATGAGGGTGGCGTTCTGCACGATCCACGACTCTCCCGCCCAGCCGGGGTTGTCGAAGAGCCTCCTGGTGGCCGTGGCGGTGGCCGAGAGCGGGTTCCACTGCGCGATCGCACCGAGCCAGCCGGGCATGGTGGCGGGATCGACGAACACACTGGACAGGAAGCCGACCGGCCAGACCAGGATCTGCACCGACGTCACCACCTCCGGCCCTCCCGATACGAGGCCGATGTAGATCCCCACCCAGAGCAGGGCGAAGCGCAGCAGCAGGAGCAGACCCACCGCGGCCAGCGCCTCGGTCAGGCCGCCCTCGGCACGCCAGCCGAGCAGCAGCCCGGCCCCGATCATGACGGCCAGCCCGACCACCGAGTTGAGCATGTCGGCGATCCCGCGGCCCATGACGACCGCCGAGGCGCTCATCGGCATCGAGCGGAACCTGTCGGTCACCCCCTTGGCCGCGTCGGTGGTGACCGCCATCATCGTGCTCTCCAGGCCGAAGAGCATGGTCATCGCGAACATGCCGGGGATCAGGAAGTCGAAGTAGCCGCCCCCGCCGGGGACGCCGATGGCGCCGCCGAACAGGCCGCCGAACATCAGCACCATCATGACCGGGAAGAGCCATCCGACGGCGACCGTTCCCGGGCGGCGGGCCCAGTGGCCCAGGTCGCGCAGGGTGATGGTCCAGGAGTCGGCCAGCGCCCAGCCGAACCTGGAGAGCGGGGAGGTGGCGGGCAGGGTCGAGGTCGTCGTACTCACGCGGATGCCTCCGTATCGGGGGTTGGGATCGTCGTGGTCACCGGGGCGCCCCTGTCGGAGACGGTGACCGCCCGCACCAGGGCGCACGGCGGCGATGTCCATGCCGGAGGTGCCCATCCGGACCCCCGGCCGGAGAGCCCGGTCGCGGCGTTCACGCGGACGCCCCGGTACGGGCGGCCGTGTGCTCGGCACCGCCCGTCAGGTGCAGGAAGACCTCGTCGAGCGTGGGGCGGCGCAGCGTGACGTCGACCGGCTCGATCCCGGCGTCGCCGAGCGCGGTGGCCATGGTGACGAGCGCCCGGGTGCGCTCGGCGACCGGGATGCTGACCCGGCGCGACTCGGCGTCCACCAAGATCCCGCCGGAGGCGACCCGCGCCGCGAGCGCCTCCGCCCTGGCCACGTCCGCCGGATCGGCGAGGACGAGATCGAGCCAGTCGCCGCCGATGGCCGACTTCAGCTCCTCCGGAGTGCCCTCGGTGACGACCCGGCCCGCCCCGAGCATGGTGATCCGGTCGGCCAGCCGGTCCGCCTCCTCCAGATACTGGGTGGTGAGCAGCACGGTCGTGCCGGAGCCGACCAGGTCGCGGATGGCCGACCACACCTCCTGGCGGGCGGCTGGGTCGAGGCCGGTGGTGGGCTCGTCCACGAAGAGCACCCGGGGTGCGACGATGAGGCTCGCCGCCAGGTCGAGCCGCCTGCGCATGCCGCCGGAGTACTCGCCGACCGGCTTGGCCCCGGCGTCCGCCAGCGAGAAGCGCTCCAGCAGCTCGCCGGCCCGCCTCCGCGCCCCGGCCGCCGACAGGTGGTTCAGCCTGCCGAACATCACCAGGTTCTGCCGCCCGCTGAGGATCTCGTCGACCGCCGCGTACTGGCCGACCAGCCCGATCCGCTCGCGCACCTGCCGCGCCTGCGTGCGGACGTCGAACCCCGCGACGCTCGCCCGGCCCGAGTCCGGGCGCAGCAGCGTGGACAGGATCCTGATCGCCGTGGTCTTGCCCGCGCCGTTGGGCCCGAGCAGGCCGCAGACCGTGCCGGCCGCCACCTCCAGGTCGAACCCGTTGAGACCCGTCCCCTCGGCGGCACCCGCGTAGTTCTTGCGCACGTCGTGCGCGGCGATCGCGAACTCCGTCGCTCTCACAGCCACCTGCTTCACCCCTGTTTCGCCTGTCTTCCCACCCGGCGCCGTCGCGCCTCCGTGGCGTAGACCGTACCGTACATCGTACGACTCAGCTACGGTGGTCCCAACGACGAAAATCTGGAGACTGTTCCCGTGAGTGCGAAGAAAGCTTCCGACGCCGACCCGGCACGCAGCCTGGCGCTCCTGTGGGGCTCGCACAGCAGGCCGGGGCGCTCCGGGCTGACCGTGCGCTCGATCGTCCTGGCGGCCATCGAGCTGGCCAACGCCGAGGGGCTCGAAGCGGTCTCGATGCGCCAGGTCGCCGAGCGGCTGGGGGCCGGGACCATGTCCCTCTACACTCACGTCCCCGGCAAGGGCGAGCTGACCGACCTCATGGTCGACACCGCGTACGGGGAGCTGTACGCCGACGTGGACGCCCCATCCCGGCAGACAGGCGGCTGGCGGGGCGCGATGGAGTTCGTCGCCGCCCGCAACTGGGACCTCTACCGGCGCAACCCGTGGCTGCTGCAGGTCATCGACGCCCGCTCCACGCTGGGGCCGAACGCGTCGCTCAAGTACGAGGCCGAGCTACGCCCGCTGGACGGCGTCGGCCTGACGGACGTCGAGATGGACTCCGTGCTGGCCCTGGTCCTCAGCCACGTGCAGAGCACCGCCAGGGCCGCGGCCAACCAGGCACGGGTCCAGCAGGAGAGCGGGATGACCGACGTCGAGTGGTGGCTGTCCAACGCCCCGCTGCTCGACAAGATCATGGACGACACCCGCTTCCCGGTCGCCTCCCGCGTCGGCCAGGCCGCGGGCCAGGCCCACCATGCGATCTCCGACCCCGCCCACGCCCTGGCCTTCGGCCTGGACCGCATCCTGGACGGCGTCGCCGACCTGATCGCGAGCCGGAACCCGGCGAACGGGAGACGGGACCGCTGATCGGGAAGCCGGGTCAGCCCGCGGCCGGGGTGGGACCGGCGGCGCGGGCGCGGAGGACGACTTCCGGCTCGAAGCGGTCACCGGAGGCACCGAGCCTGGTCGGCGAGGAGTCCGGTGGCCCGGCGGAGGCGGTGGCGGACGGTCCGCGGGCGGATACACCGGATCTCGTGGCGTCGGCGAGTGACCGCGATGCGTTGACCGGGAGGATCGGCAGGCGCATGGTCACGCCGTGACGGACGCGAGGGAGTGAGACGGCCCTGGTGAATCAGGTGGGCTCCTGCGCCGGTACGGCTGCGTCGGTTTCGGGCTCCTGCGCCGGTACGGCCACGGCGGCTTCGAGCTCCCGGGGCGGGTCGCTGAGCTGTTCGCGCAGGTAGTTCCAGACCACGGCGATCAGGGCGGCGACCGGTACGGCGAGCAGGCTGCCCACGATGCCGGCCAGGCTGCCGCCCAGCGTCACCGCGAGCAGGACCACCGCCGCGTGCAGGCCCAGGCCGTGGCTCTGCACCATCGGCTGGAGCACGTTGCCCTCCAGCTGCTGGACCGCGACGATGATGGCCAGCACGATCAGCGCGTCCGTCGGGCCGTTCGACACCAGCGTGATGAGCACGGCGACGAGGCCGGCGAACAGGGCGCCGACGATGGGGATGAACGCCGTCACGAAGGTCAGGACCGCCAGTGGGAGCACCAGCGGCACGCCCACGATCCACAGGCCGAGGCCGATGAAGACGGCATCGAGCAGGCCGACGAACGCCTGGGAGCGGACGAACGCGCCGAGGGTGTCCCAGCCGCGCTCGGCCACGGCCGGCACGTCCACGGCGAGGCGGCCGGGGAGCTGACGGGTCAGCCACGGCAGGAAGCGCGGGCCGTCCTTGAGGAAGAAGAACATCAGGAAGAGCGCGAGGACGGTGGTGACCAGACCGTTGACGACGGTGCCCACCCCGGTCACGGTGGCGGTGACGATGCCGCCGACGCTGTCCTGGATACGGGCGATCGCGGTGTCGAGCACGCTGGTGACCTGGTCGTTGCCGATGTTCAGCGGTGGCCCGGCGGCCCATTCGCGCACCTGCTTGATGCCGTTGACCACGCCGGTGGCCAGCTCTCCGGACTGTGACACGACGGGCACGACGATCAGGACCACGATGCCCGCGGCGACCAGGAGGAACAGCAGGGTCACGGCCGACGCGGCCAGGGCTGGAGGCCAGCCGTACCGGCGCAGGAGACGGGTTACCGGCCAGGTCAGCGTGGTGAGCAGCAGGGCGACCATGAGCGGCCAGACCACGGACCACATTTGGCCCACGACCCACAGGGTCACCGCGCTCATCAGCAGGACCAGCAGCATCTCCGCGGAGATGCGCGCCGAGGAGCGCAGCGCGGCCCGGGTCTTCGTGGCACTCAGCGTGGCAGGCATGTGATCACCTTATGCATCCTCGATCGGGCCCGCGTCGACGCGCAGGATTCGGGCGGATTCAGGTTGGTTCGGCACTGCGCTGCCCTGTCGAAGCGGCGCCCCGCTTCATAGTAAAAGGAGTTATATGTCCGCTTCTCGCGGAAATCCGGCAGCGGGGGCACCCGCGCCGTCGTTCTCCGGGATCCCAGGCCACGGACGCGACCGCGTCGACATCACACTCTCCTCATCTCAGGCACCCTGCGGCTGAGAACGATCACCGTGAGGAGAGACACCGAATCGGGCGGCGAAGTCCTGAAGGACGGGGCATCCGCCCCGGGTGCCGGGCGAGTGTGAAGCCGGGTCAGCCCGACGCGGGGGTGAGACCGGCGGCGCGGGCGCGGAGGACCACCTCCAGTTCGAAGCGGTCGCCGGAGGTGCCGAGCTGGTCGGCGAAGAGTTCGGTGGCCTGGCGGAGGCGGTAGCGGACGGTCTGCGGGTGGATGTGCAGCCTGGCCGCGACCTCGGTGGCGTTGCCGCTCTGCAACCAGGCCAGCAGGGTCTCGGCCAGCCGGTCGCGCTGGGCGGGGCGCAGAGCGAGCAGGGGTTCCAGCCGTGCCCTGCCCATGATCTGGATCAGCGACTCGTCCTGGAAGATCATCAGGGTGGCGAGGTGGTCGGACACCCTGATGATCCGGCGGCCGTCCAGCACCCCGCGCCTGGCCAGGGCCAGCGCGTCCCTGGCGAGCCTGAGCGAGAGACCGGCCTCCCCCACCGCGACCGCGGGGCCGATGGCCACGGTCCAGTCGGCCGCCATGGCGTTCAGCAGGCCGTGCCGCCCTGGGCCTTCGGGGTCGGGCACGACCATGCAGGGGTCGGAGCGGTCGAGGTCGACGAGCACGTCGGGCGGGAGACCCGGCCTGGGCAGATCGCCCTGGGCGCGGGCGGCCAGGGCGACGCAGGCCAGGGTGCGCGGCATGGTCCAGCGCACCGACCTGGCCAGATCGGCCACCGCGCGGGAGTCGGCGGCCGGGTGGGCGACGAGCAGGTCGAGCAGCCTGCGGCGCCGGAGTTCGAGCTCGCCCGCCACCCGGACCTGGGCCTCGGAGTAGCCGTCGGCCGCCGCGGCGGCGATCTCGTCGAGGTAGACCAGGATCGCCTCCCCGATGTCGCACATGCGCTGCCGGGACAGGTCGAGCCGCTCGGACTCCTCGGCCAGCCGTCGCCACGCCACCCTGGCGCAGATCCGCAGCGCGGACTGGAGCGAGTCGAGGGGGCGCCCCTCCGCGGCCTCCCCGCTGCCGACGGCGCGGAAGACCTCCAGCAGCCGGGACCGGCTCGCCCCCCGGTCACCGACCCGGTTCACGAATCCGGCGAGTGCCTCCTCGACGGCGTGCCTGACGATACGGGCGTAGGCGCCGCTCTGCCGGGAGTACTCCGGCACGCTGGCCCGGATCTCGCCGATCATCTCCTCGGCCAGGACGTCCAGATAGGGGCGGAGGGCCTCGGCGAACTCCCGGGGGATGTCCGCCTGCGGCTGTTCGACGACACGGGCAAGGCTCACGGGGGCTCCTCCTGGTCTCGGACGCTACTCCGATGTCAGGAAGCCGTCTTCTGACCGGAGCGCACATTTTCCCCGGCGCCCCCACTCACCCCCGTAACAAGAAATCACCCCCGCGACCACCTCCCGTGAGGCTGCCCCCACATCCCCTCGAACCAAGCCGACGAGCCGCCCAAGAACCACCCTGGGGACGTATTCCACGCTCTCTGCCCTTGAGGGACTACCCGTGAGGCCGCGCCGGCGACTGGACTGAGGAGAGAGGGGTCGTGAGGAACGAACGACCCCTCTCGACGAGGGAAGGAGCCGGATCCCAGCGGCCTCACCGCGACGCGCCAGCGTCGCAGTCAACACAGGCCGGATAAGAGCGGCCTCACCGCGACGCGCCAGCGTCGCAGTCAGTACAGTGTCGCAGTCAGTACAGCGTCGCAGTCAATACTTAGAAGTAGCCGGTGCCCGTGATGGCGGCCGTCGTGTCACCCATGTTCTTCACCCGGTAGCGGATGCACTGGGCGGGCTGGGGAGTATTGGCGGCGACGTACGCGGCGTGGTCGTTGGCGGCGATCGGCACCGACCCGATGTACCGGCCGCGGCAGTTGCCGACCTTGACCTTGACGGGCACGCTGTTGTTGTCCAGCTTGACCAGCACGTTTCCGTTGTACTGGCGCCCGGGGACGAGCTCGGGCGTGAGGAACACCTCCTCTCCTGGCTGCACCCTCGCGGACAGGTTGACATCATCGGCGTGGGCGGGGGTGCCGGTCAGGGCGACGGCTCCGGCGGCCGCCAGGACCAACATCGAGGACAGGGCGCGCATCGAACGTCACTCTCCTTATTCGTCTCTGCCGATCCGTCCCTGCGGATCGGACGTGGAGACACTACGGAGAGTCACATCCAGGGATGCCAACGAGGTGACCGAGTCCGGGTAAAACTCCTGGGAGTACGGTTCTGCTTCCCGTACGTACCGCGTCATTGCCACTCAGAGCGGGCAGCCCTTGCCGTCACCGAAGAGGGCGCCGCCTCGCGTTGGAGGCGGGCTATCGGGTGAGGAGCTTCTGGGCCTCGACGATCAGGTCGAGGTTGAGGCTGAGCTTGAGGCCGTAGTAGACGATGGCGGTGGCGGTCACCGCGGCGACGAGGACGACCAGGACCTTGACGCTCCAGCCCTGGCGGCCCAGCCAGGCCGTCCAGGCCGACAGGGTCCGCTTGCCGAACTCCAGCAGCCGGTGTGCCCAGTGGAACTCGGTGGCCAGCACCGCCAGCCCCGCGAAGACGACCAGCCAGCCGGGGCCGGGGAAGGGCACCATGATGAGACCACCGACGACCAGCACCGCACCGATGGTACCGATGACGATCTTCAGGGTGAGACGTCCGGTGCGGGTGGACCTGATCCCGTCGAGCCAGCCGTGGATACCGGACCGCTCGGCGGCCTCATCCTTCAGCACGTCGGCGTCACCGGTCTCGCGGGCCTCACTTCGCCTGTCAACGATCTCGTTCGGAGTGTCGGTGGCGCCGGTTTCCGACGGGCGCCCCGTCTCGTCCTGAGGGCTGCACACCCCGTCTGAGACCGCCATACTCTCCCCCGGACAATCGGTTTCCTTCACAATAGGGTCTGCCGAGCGGCCCGGCCGCCGTTGACGCCTTACATCATCCTTAAGGCTGAGGCCATGGGGTTCTCCAGGCGAAGGCCGCGAGACCCCGCCTACGGCTCGGCCGCGATACCCGGCCCCCCTCGTTCAGCCGGATATACCCGCGAACAACGTATAGGACGACAGGTAGCACTTACGCCGTGAATCGCCCACCGGAACGGCGGAAGCGGAACGACCCCGCCCGCGCCCGTTCGGGGCGTGGGCGGGGCCGTACGGACTCCCGGTGCCCCGTGGTTCCTCACGGGGCACCGGAAGCGCCGGTGCGTCCGACAGCCTGGACCCCCCGGCCTCGGCGACGGGTCGCACCGGCAGGTCTCCCTTGCCGGTCGCCCCTCCGGGGTGACCAGGCCGTCAGGAAAGCACCGTTCGGGGGCGCGGAAAGCGCCGTCAGGGGGCGGTGCAGGTGACGTTGGAGGGAACGCCGTTGGTACCGGTCCAGGAGGCGCCGAAGCCGAACGACGTGGCGGCTCCGGCGGCCAGGACGCCGTTCCAGCTCGCGTTCTTCACGGTGACGTCGGCGCCGGTCTGGGTGTGCACGCCGCTCCAGAGCTGGGTGATCGTCTGACCGTTCGGGAACGACCACTTGACGGTCCAGCCGGTGGTCGCCGAGGTGCCGGTGTTCTTTACGGTCACCTCACCCTGGAAGCCGCCGGGCCAGGAGTTGGACACCGTGTAGGTCGCGGTGCAGCCGCCGCCGACCGGCCCGGTGAGGGTCCTGAAGGTCACCGGATCGGAGGCGGTGGAGCTGTTCCCCGCGGCGTCCCGGGCGATCACGTAGAAGGTGTACGAGGTGTCGGAGGTCAGCCCGGTCAGCGCGAACGACGCCGAGACCGGCGAACCCACCTTGACATCCGTCGCCCCCGCCTCACGGTAGACGTCATAACCGCTCACCCCGACGGCGTCCGTCGAAGCCGTCCAGGACAGCGTCGCACCCGAGGAGGTGATCGCCGAGGCGACCGGGGTACCCGGCTTGGTCGGCGGGACGGTGTCGACCGGCGGGACGACCCCGCCGTTGTCGGCGTACAGGATGCCGCGGCCGTTGGTGCCGAGGTAGACGCGGCCGTAGACGCGCGGGTCGCCGGTGATCGCCTCGCCCGCGTTGCCGTACTGGTGCTGGTCGTCGTTGATCCTGACCCAGCTCGCGCCGGCGTCGTCGGAGCGGAACACGCCGTTGACGCCGCCGACCGTGGCGACCGCGTACAGCGCCTGGTAGCCGGAGGCGGTGGCGGACTTGCCGAAGCCGATGTTGACGGCGCTCGTGACATTGGAGAGCTTGGTGAACGACGTCCCGCCGTTGGTGGAGTGCCAGATGCCCGAGCTGGTCGTCGTCCCCCCGGCCAGCCAGATGTCGCCCTCGCGGCCGGGTACCGCCTTGAACTTGACGTTGCCCTCGGTGGGCAGCCCGGTCGCGGCGGTGGCCGCGAAGGAGGCGCCGCCGTTGGTGCTGGCGTAGAACTTTCCGGCGCTGAAGCCGTAGAACCTGTTGGAGTTCACCCGGTCGGACTCGACCACGGCATTGGTCGGGAGCCCGGTGGAGGCGGTCCACGAGTTGCCGTAGCCGACCGAGTAGTGCACGCCCACGTCCTTGGGCGCCCAGACGAACCTGGACCCGTTGGCCGCGGCCGCGATCGTGCCGCCCTCGTTGATCCCGCTCGGCTCGGTGCCCTGGAACCAGTTGGCGCCGCCGTCGGTGGAGAACGCGGCGTGGCTGTCGTTCGGCCGGTCGGAGTCGGTGAAGTTGCCCGCGCGGACCATGACCGACGGGTTGGTCTCGGCGTAGTCGAGGCTGGTCGTCGAGGTGAAGTTGGGCGAGGTGAACATCATGGGCGGTACGGCGTCGAGGTTGGTGTGGCGGAAGCCGCCGATGTCGCCGAGACCGCTGACCAGCAGAGCTCCCGAGGGCGGGCTGATCAGGTCGAGGACCGCGGTCTCCTCAAGTCCCTTCACCATCGGCTTGATGGTGAACTGGCCGCCGGTGTCCCACTTCTTCAGGTCCTCGGTGCCGTAGAGCGTGGCGCCGGTGCCGTACATCATGCGGTTGCCGTCGAACGGGTCGATCTCCAGCGATTCGGTCATCCAGCCGAGCTTGGGCGTCGTCTCCGGCGGCTGCGGGTTGGCCCCGAAGGTGAGCCACGGCGAGGAGGAGACGTCCATCGTGTAGCGGAAGCTGCGGTTCGGGTAGGAGGTGAAGTCCCAGACCCGGGTCCAGGTCGCCCCGGAGTCGGTGGAGCGGAAGAAGATGACGTCCGGCCACCAGGAGATCTGGGTGGCGACCATGATCGTGCCGGGGTTCTGCCGGTCGATGGTGAGGCCGCTGTAGCCGAAGTAGTCGTCGGCCGAACTGGAGGGGACCGGGCTGATCTGGGTCCAGGCGCCGGTGGTCGTGTTGAGCTTCCACACGTCGCCCTTGGCGCCGTCGTACGGGCCGCCGGTGTCGCTGGTGGCGATGTAGAGCGTGTGGTTGACGTGGTCGAGCACACCCTTGTGCGCGATGTAGCCGGTGGGCTGGCCGGCCACCCTGGTCCAGGTGGTCCCGCCGTCGGCGGAGCTGTAGACGGTGTTCGCCTTGTCCGCGACGCCGACGTAGATCTTCTGCGTGGTGTTGCCCGCGGTCGCCGAGGACGGGTCGAAGGTCACCCAGACCACGCCGGGACGGTGGCTGAGGTAGCCGTTGGGGTCGGAGGGGTCGGCGGCGTAGTTGCCCGGGTTGGGGAAGGAGGCGACCTTGGCCCAGGTCACGCCCTTGTCGGTGCTGCGCCACAGGCCGTTGCCGTCGGGCGCGCCGAGGTAGACGATGCTGTTCCGGTTGGGGTCGACGGCCAGCCGCTCGCCCATGCCCCGGCCGGGCATGTTGCCGCCGAGCTTGAACGGCAACGCCGTGGCCTGCCAGGTCGCGCCCTTGTCGGCGGAGCGCAGGATGGCACCGTTGTTGGGATCCCAGCTGTTGGTGTACATCCCGGCGGCGACGTAGACCCGGTTGGTCTCCACCGGGTCGGCGGCCAGGCTGACCACGCCGTTGTAGCCCCACTTGTCCCAGCCCACCCAGTCGAGCAGCGGAGTCCAGGTCTTGCTCGCCTGCTCCCAGCGGTAGGCGCCGCCGATGTCGGTGCGGGCGTAGATCAGGTTCTTCTCCTTCTGGTTGAACACGATCCCCGGCACGAACCCGCCACCGTCGACCCTGACGTTCTTCCAGGTGTACGTCTCGGCGGCGGCAGCGGCGGCAGCGGTCCCGGACGCGGACGCCGGAGCGGCCCCGCCCGCGACGGCCACGCCGACCGACGAGCACGCCACCGCCGCGGCGGTGAGCATGCTGAACAGCCTTCTTCGCATGTACGGCTTCCCTTCGCAATGCAACGGACAAACCGCCATGCACGATCAGGTGACGGGACCCTGACCTTCGACCGCCCATGATGCGCGTGCATGAACGCCCAGAGGTTCACATGCCGGACCCCGCTCCGTCAATAGTTTGAACAGACAACTAACAAACCGATGCCCGGCCGCAGCGTGCCGCGCGGAGAGGGCGCGGCGTACGCGGGCGTCCCGCACGTGGCGCCTTCCAGGACCTACTCCGGATCACAGTCGGTGGCGCACTCCCGGCGGGAAGCGATCATCAGCCGCGAACCCGGCCCTCTCGCCGCGGCCACGTCGTCGGGGTTGGCCAGCGCACAGCGGTCCAGCGAGAGGCAGCCGCAGGCTATGCACTCGGTCAGCCCGTGCCGGAGACGTTCGAGCTGCCTGATCCGGTCGTCGAGCTCGTCCTGCCACAACCCCGAGAGCCTCGCCCAGTCCTCCCTGGTGGGGGTCCGCTCGTCGGGGAGCGCGGACAGTGCCTCCTGGATCGTCCGAAGCGGGATCCCGACCCGCTGGGAGACCCGGATGAAGGCGATCCTGCGCAGCGTGTCGCGGGAGAAGCGGCGCTGGTTGCCCGCGGTGCGGCGGCTACGGATCAGGCCCTTGGACTCGTAGAAGTGCAGGGCTGAGACGGCGACCCCGCTGCGCGAGGAGAGCTGGCCGACGGTTATCTCCGGATTGTTGGGCATGCGGCAGTCTATCTTGACCTCAACTTACATTGAGGTTGTCGGGTGGCGCGCCGTTCACGGGAGCTCGCCCGGCCCGGAGCCTCAAGGTGTCTCCCCCTCGGCCGCAGAGGGATGTTCGGGTAAGAATAGGCCGCATGACGAGAACACTGGTGCTGGGTGGCGGAGGCGTGGCGGGCATCGCCTGGGAGGCGGGGATCGTCACGGGTCTTCGCAAGGCGGGACTGGAGCTGGGAGAGGCCGACCTGGTGGTCGGCACCTCGGCCGGCTCGGTGGTCGGGACGCTGATCGCCACCGAGGTCGACCTGGAGAGCTCGGTCGGCGTCCAGGCGGACACCGAGACCGCGACCGTCTCCGCGGTGGACATGGAGGCGGTCATGGCCGCCTTCGGCGTGCTGTACGACCCGTCCCTGGAACCGCGGGAGGCCCGGCGCAGGGTCGGCGAGCTGGCCCTGGCCGTGCGGGACACCGGCGCCAGGATCGAGACGATCGGCGACCGGCTGCCCGTCAAGGAGTGGCCGGAGCGCCGCCTGCTGATCACCGCGGTCGACGCGGCGACCGGCGAGTTCGTGGTCTGGGAACGCGACTCGGGGGCGCCGCTGGTGTCGGCGGTCGCCTCCAGCTGCGCGGTCCCCTGCGTGTTCCCGCCGGTGGAGATCGGCGGGCGCCGCTACATGGACGGCGGGGTGCGCTCGGCGACCAACGCCGACCTGGCAGCGGGCAGCTCGGCCGTGGTCATCCTGGAACCGCTGGCGCACGTCTCACCGAGGGCGCGCTTCGAGGCCGAGCTGGCCGAACTGGGGGACGCGGCGGTCGCGCACATCGTCCCCGACGAGGCCTCGGTCGCCGTGTTCGGCGCCAACGTCCTCGACCCGGCCCTGTGGCGCCCCGCCTTCCAGGCCGGCCTCGCCCAGGCGCCCGCCGTCGCGGAGAGCGTGGCCAGGGCCTGGCAGGACTGAGAACGACGTGGGCGCGGGCGGGGCGGCGCCGCTCTGGGTGGTGAGCGGGCCTCCGGGAGCGGGGAAGTCGACGGTCGCGGCGGCGCTGCTGGCGCTGCTCGACCCACCTCCCGCGCTGCTCGACAAGGACACCGTCTACGGCGGCTTCGTCGCCGCCACCCTCCGCGCCCACGGCCGCGACGACGGGGAACGCGAAGGCCCCTGGTATGACGAACACATCAAGCGGTACGAGTACGACGGGCTGACCGAGGTCGCCCGGCAGATCCGCTCGCACGGCTGCCCGGTGATGCTGGAAGGCCCCTTCACCACCCAGGTACACGACGCGGCGGTGTGGGAGCGCTGGGTCGGGCGGCTGGGCGGGCCGCCCGTACACCTCCTCTGGGTCCGCTCGGACGGTGCGGCGCTGCGCTCCCGGCTGGAGGCCAGAGGGCTCGCCAGGGACGCGGGCAAGCTCGGCCGCTTCGCGGACTACCTGCGGGCCATCAGGGTGGACGAACCACCCGTCGTGCCGCACGACGAGATCGACAACCGTCCTGGGGCACCCTCCCTGACGGCACAGCTGGAGAGGATCATCGCCTCCGGGTAGACCGCCCGCCGTGGCGTCCCCGAGCCCTGACCGGCCTGCCTCCCGGACCGGGACACCTGTTCACCGCCGGGAATCTCCCCGGCGACGGGCGAGGCCATCGGCTCGGGCGGCCGGCGGACACCGGCGCCTCCGCCTCTCGCGTCCGTACGGGAATCCCGGACGCCGGATATCGGCGTGCCCGGCGTCCGAAACGCAGGTGAAACCCGAATCGCGGGAATCTCGGATGCCGGACACCGGCGCCGGCTCTCGACCATGGGAATCGGGATCTTCCGAATTCGGCCCCGGCAGGCGTCAACGGTCACCCCAAGCCGCCCCGTATTTCCGGACCAGAACCCTATTTGGAACGATTCGACAAAATTGAGTCATATTTCATGACAAGTTTGCATTGCAGGCATAACGTAGCGGCCTTACGTTCCCGGTATGGATCTCGAGCTCCGACACCTCAAGATCGTGCGCGCGGTGGCACAGGCCGGTAGCGTCACCAAGGCCGCCACCCACCTCGGACTGGCCCAACCCGCACTGACAGCACAGCTCAAACGGATAGAGCGGGTTCTCGGGGGAGCTCTTTTCGAACGCGATCACAACGGCGCGCGGCCCACGCCCCTGGGGGAGCTGGTCCTGTCACGCGCGATGGTACTTCTGCCCGCGGCCCGCGAACTCCAGGAGGAGGCGCTTCGATTCGCCAACGCGAACGCCGACGTCCCCAGCTACCGGCTGGGCGCCACCAACGGCCCGATACTCGGCGGCCTGATGGACCGCCTCGCCACCGCCTGGCCGTCCACTCCCGTGAGCACCCACACCTCCTGGTCCGCCAAGGAGCTCACCACCATGGTGATGCTGGGCCGGATCGACTTCGCGTTCATCGGCGCCTGCGGGGAGAGCCCACCACCGGTGGAGGGACCGGTGGTGTGGTCGACCGTGGGCACCGACCCGGTCTTCGTACTGCTCAACGAGGACCATCCGCTGGTCGACAGGAAGGAGGTGGAACTGGCCGAGCTGGCCGACGAGCAGTGGACCGTCACCCCCGGCGACAGCTGCTTCGGCGACTGCTTCGTCACGGCCTGCGCCCGCGCCGGCTTCACCCCCAAGACCATCTACGAGACCGACGTGGCCACCTGCATGCACCTGGCCAAGGTCGGCCGCGCCGCCGCGCTCTGCCAGGCGACCTTCCAGCCCGCCGAGGGGTTGAAGCTGGTGCCGCTCGCCGGTGCCCCGCTGCGCTGGCGGCAGCTGTTCGGCTGGCACCCGGAGGCGGCCACCGCCGGAGCCGCCACGGCGATCTTCGAACACGCGAAGGCCGCGCACTCCGACGCGGTCGGGCGGAGCAGACGATATGCCGCGTGGCTGACCGAGAACCCCGGGTTGGGCACCTCTCCATAACGTGACGGTAGGGGACATTCGGTAGAGGCGCGCCTCATGTGCACACCGTTACCTTGACGGCACCCCCCACATGAGGAGAGAACCCATGCTCCGCAGAAGTGCCGTGACAGCGGGCTTCGCGCTCGCCGTCGCCATGGTGGCCACCCCCGCCATCGCCCACCAGGGACCCGGCGAGACCGCCGCCGCCCCCTACACCCTCGCCGAGGCCCGGACACTGGTGGAGGCCACTGCCAAGCCGGCTCCGGGCCTGGTCGACGCCATCCGGCGCGACCTCGGCGGCACCAGCGAGCAGGCCTCGGCCCGGCTGATCAACGAGGCCGCCGCCGCCAAGGTCGAGCCCGCCCTCCGCGGGCAGCTCGGCACCTCCTTCGCCGGAGCCTGGGTGACCGGCCCCACCTCCAACCTCGTGATCGCCACCAGCGACTCCACCAGGATCGCCTCGCTCGCCAGGTCGGGCGCGGAGGTCAAGCTCTTCAAGAACTCCCTGGCCACGCTCGACACGGCCAAGGAGCGGCTCGACCAGCTCGTGGCCTCCGCGCCGAAGTCGATCCCGTCCTGGTACGTCGACGTGCGGAGCAACAGCGTCGTCGTGCTGGCCGGTGACGTCGCCGAGGCGCAGGCGTTCGTGGACGGCAGCGGCGTGGACAAGTCGCTCGTCCGCGTCGAGGCCTCGCAGGAGAGGCCCAAGCCGCTCTACGACGTCCGCGGCGGCGACGCCTTCTACATGGGCGGCCGCTGCTCGGTCGGCTTCTCGGTCACCCGCGGCAGCCAGGGCGGCTTCGCCACCGCCGGCCACTGCGGCACGGCCGGCACCGCCACCCAGGGCTACAACCAGGTCGCCCAGGGCACCTTCCAGGGCTCGTCCTTCCCCGGCAACGACTACGCGTGGGTCGCGGTCAACTCCAACTGGACCCCGACCGGCGTGGTGAACGGCTACAGCGCGGGCATCCTCCCGGTGACCGGCTCCACCCAGCAGGTCGTGGGCAGCTCCATCTGCCGCTCCGGCTCCACCACCCAGTACCGCTGCGGCACCATCAGCCAGCACAACACGAGCGTCACCTACCCCGAGGGCACCATCACCGGCCTGACCCGCACCACCGTGTGCGCCGAGCCCGGCGACTCCGGCGGCTCCTACATCTCCGGCAGCCAGGCCCAGGGCGTCACCTCCGGCGGCTCGGGCAACTGCACCGTCGGCGGCACCACCTACCACCAGCCGATCAACGAGATCCTCTCGGCGTACGGGCTCACCCTGGTGACCAACGGGACCCCGCCGCCCACCGGGTGCAGCGGTTACCAGAGCTCCTACACCGGCTCGCTGACGTCCAACGCCAACGCCTACCAGCCCGGCACCGCCGGCTACAGCGCCGCCGCGGGCGTCCACCGCGTCTGCCTGGACGGGCCCAACGGCACCGACTACGACGCCTACCTGCAGAAGCTGAGCGGCTCCACCTGGACGACCGTGGCCAGCGGGACCTCCCCCAACCCCGATGAGGCCTTCACCTACAGCGGCACCGCGGGCACCTACCGCGTACGGGTGCACGCCTACAGCGGCTCCGGCTCCTACACCCTCGGCCTGACCAGACCGTAAGGGCCTGCCCGGCCGGACCCGATCGAGTCCGGCCGGGCACACACCGGGCACGCGAGCCCCGGCGATCGCACATCCCGAGCGGACCCCGGGGAGGTGTCCCGGCCGCCCTCCCCGCCACGAGCCCGTGCGCCCAGACCACCGACTAAGGCCCCTAAGCGTGTGCTAAGTGGGAAAGGATGTGGAGTCGCAGTGACAACCAGGAGGTTGGCTTAGAAGCAGCCAC
>NZ_JBEOZN010000130.1:0-27129 GCF_040298085.1 Streptosporangium sp. NPDC001681
GATCGGTCAGGTGGTGTCTCGCAAGGCGGAGGAGGGAGCCGCAGCGTGCTGCGGTGACCGACGACAACGCGGCGAGGCGCCGCCTGGGCGACCGCAGTAGGCAAAAGATCCGCAGGACGGGGCCTAGTCGGGGGCCTCCACGGACTCCAGAACGCGGGCGAAGCGGGAGGCGGCGAGCTCCCAGCTCCACTCGCGCGCGACCCACTCGCGCCCGCGTTCACCCATGGCACGTGCCCCGGCCGGATCCTTGAGCAGGTCGACCAGGGTCGCCGTGACCTCGTCCGGACGGGTGCCGTCGACGACCAGGCCGGTCTGCCCGCGTAGCACGGCGTCGGGGGCGCCGCCCGAGGAGCCCGCCACCACGGGCAGCCCGCTGGCGGACGCCTCCAGATAGACGATGCCGAGCCCCTCCACGTCGATACCGCCCAGGCGGGTACGGCACGGCATGGCGAACACGTCGCCCGCTGCCAGGTAGCCGGGCAGCGCGGCCTCCGGCACGGGGCCGGTGATCTGGACCGAGCCGCCCATCGGCCTGGCCAGCCGCTCCAGGGTCCTGCGGTACGGGCCACCGCCGACGATCAGGAGCATCGCGTCGGGAACGTCCCGCAGCACGCCGGGCCAGGCTCGCAGCAGCGTGTCCTGGCCCTTGCGCGCCACCAGCCTGGACAGGCAGAGCACCACCGGCCGCTCTCCCAGTCCGAGCGCCGCGCGTGCCTGCTCTCTCCCGGCCTCGGGCGCGAACACCTCGGTGTCGACGCCGGGCGCGAGCCGCACCAGCTTGTCCTCGGGTATCACCCTGGCCAGCCGCTGCCGGGTGTACTCCCCCAGGTAGGTGACCACGTCGGCGTGCGCGCCGATCCTGGCGAGCACCCGGCGGCCGATCGGGAGCGCCGTCCAGCCCGCCTCGTGGCCGTGGGTGACCATGACGACGCGGCGGACCCCGGCCTCGCGCATCCTGGGCGCGAGCAGCCCGAGCGGTGCCGCCGCCCCGAAGACCACGGTCTCGCAGCCGAACTCGGCGATCAGTGCGGCCGCCCGGCGGGCGACGGCGGGGGTGGGCAGCATCAGCGAGGTGGGGTGCCGCACCACGGGGTAGGGTTGCCGCAGGTCGAAGTCCTCGCTGCCGGGCCACTGGGGGGCGTAGACGACGACCGAGCCGGGCGGGCGGCGGGCGATGAGACCGTACACGAACGACTGGATCCCCCCGGCGCGGGGCGGGAAGTCGTTCGTGACCACCAGCGTGCGCCTCATGGCTCGGAGAGACCGTTCAGCCGGGCCCAGGAGCGTGCCAGCGCGATGCGCTGCGGCGCGCTGGGATGCGAGGCGTAGAGCACGTACTCCACGAGGTCGGGCGACAGATCCGAGATGTTGGTGACCGCCAGCCGTTTCTGCATGGCGGCGAACGTCGCCGGATCCCTGGTCAGGTCCAGCGCGTGGACGTCCGCACGGGCCTCGATATGCCGGCTCACCAGATTCTGTGCCGGTCCTGACAGCACCGTGGCCAGGCTGAGCAACCCCATGACCAGGCCCACCGCCCTCGGATCGCCGATGGAGGAGATCCCCGCGCGGCGCCGCACGCCCCCCGCCGAGGTCACCACGTAGAGCAGGCACGCCCCGAACGCCGCGCCCAGAGCTCCGACGAGCGTACCGGAGAGCACGTCGCCCGCCTTGGCGTGACCGAGCTCGTGCGCGACCACCAGCTCGACCTCGTCGGCGGGCGCCCGGAGCAACGTGTCGTAGACGACGATCCTGCGGGTCGCGCCGAATCCGGAGACGTAGGCGTTGAGCGCGGTAGTCCGCCGGGAGGCGTCGGCGACGAGCACGTCCTCCACCGGCACGCCGTCCCTGGCGGCCATGGCGAGCAGGTCGTCGCGGAGTTGTCCGGCCTCCATCGGCCTGAAGTCGTTGAAGATCGGCTCGATGAGCACCGGATAGGCGAAGGAGGCCGCCACCGTCAGCGCGAACGCGCCGGCCGCCGCCGGGATCCACCAGCGCCGGTAGCGCCGCGCCAGCGCGACCACCGCCAGAACCATGATCGCGGTCAGCGCGGTGCCGACACCGATGCTCTTGATCCGGTCGACGGTCCAGGTCGGCCAGGTCTGGGTGGACAGCCCGAAGTCGCGCAGGTAGGTCTCCGACCACATCCCCAGCGGCCAGCGCAGCATCGCGACGGCCACCGACAGCGCCAGCACGCCGAGCAGCGCCCGCAACCACCACGGCCCCCGCAGCCGGCCGACGAGCCGCGCGCCCAGCGGGGTGCCCACCAGCACCCCCGCCACCACCAGCGTCAGGCCGAGGGAGAGGTAACCCGGTACGCTGACCAGCTTGTCGAACGCCTCGGACCTGGCGATCTGCTCGGCCGTGAAGTCGTGGGCCGGATCGGGGACGACCGCCGGGGCCCCCTCGGGCAGCGCCCGCCAGGGCGTGGTGAACGCCACGACCGCCAGCGTGACCACCCCCAGCGCGGCCAGCGCCCACCCCGCCGGCCGCACGCCCGAGGGCGCGTCCGTCGTACTCAGCGTCATCAAACACCTCCAGCGTGGAGCCCGAACCCGGGGCCCCGTCCTTTGGATCTTCTGCCTGCCGCGGTCGGCCGGACGGCGCCTCGCCGAGTCGTCACCGGTCACCGCGGCACGCCGCGGCTCCCTCCCGTGCCTTGCGAGGCACCCGCCGACCACTCCTCGCCACGGCGAGATCCGCCAGGTGAGCCCTGGACCGGGAAAGGACACAAGGATGTCAGGCGAGTTCCTTTCCGAGGTAGTCACGCCACGCCACGGTGAGTTGGGCAGGCGACAGGCCGAGCGTGCCGGCGACATCGCCGCCGTAGAGCCTCACCAGAGCCTTCTCGCCGAAGCGCTCCGCGATGAACCGGCAGGCGAGCCAGGCCTCCTCGTACGCCTGCGCGAGCCGCGGGGCGCCGGGGGCGAAGTCGGCGGGACCGGGGAGACGGGCGGGCAGGACTCCGGCGCGCACCTCGGCGGCCAGTTCGGCGGCGGCCGTCCGCACCGGGATCCCGGCATCGCGGTAGCCCACGTAGTCGGCGAAGCCCTCCGACAGCCACATCGGCACCCGGCCGCCACGGGTCGCGCCGGTGGCCACGTGCACGAGCTCGTGCGTGATCACCACGTCCCCGCCGGTCATGCTGAGCCTCGCGTAGCCCGAGGGCAGGACGATCACCCGGTCCGCGGTCGCCATCGCGGCCAGGCCCCGGGTGCTCTCCGCTCCGGCGAGTGCCGCGGCCTCGGCGTCGGTGGCGGGGAACAGGATCACCGCTCGGACCGGCCCCCAGATCGCCGCGACCGCGCGGCGGGCCCGGTCGGCCCTGGCGGCCAGGTCCCGCAGGACGGCGGGCGCGACGTCATGGCCGATCACGAGGGAGTGCTCGCCCCGGACGACGACGGCGGCACCGGGCCACAGGTCGCGAAGGTCGACGGGGAGTTCTCCGGCGCGGTGGAGAGGGCCGGCTCCGGCCAGGAGAGGTCCCGTCCCGGCCAACGGGCCCACGCTCATCAGCGCCAGCATCCCGGCGAGCACGGTGCGGCGCCCCTTCGGGACGGACATAACGATGTGATGCTAGCGGAACGCGGGCCGGCGCTCCGGCCTTCGGGCCGGGGGTGAAGGCCCGCGCGGGAGTGCCCGCCGGGGCGCGAGCGTGCCCTGACCTGCCGTGTTCTGCCGCCGGAGCGGAACGTGATCCGCTGGCGCGGATCCGCGCCGGCCCAGGCCGCCGGCCACGCGCTCGCGGCCTTCGCCGGAAACGGAGCGGCCCCGTCCCCGCACATGTGAGGAACGGGGCCGGCGCCCCTGCCCGGGCTCAGGCTCCGGGCCGGACCGCTCCGGCGAAGGAGGACCTGTAGTACCCCTCCAGCTTCACGATCCGGACCGTCTTGCCACTGCTCGGCGAGTGGACCATCCTGCCCTTGCCGACGTACATGCCGACGTGGCCCTTTCCACTGAAGAACATCAGGTCACCGGGGCGCAGGTGGCTCCACGAGACCTTCTTCCTGATCGCCCGGTACTGGCTGTGCGTGATCCGGGGGATGGACACGCCCGCCTTGCGCCAGGCGTATTTGACGAGCCCCGAGCAGTCGAACGCGCCGGGACCGGAGGCACCCCACCGGTACGGATCGCCGACCTGCTTCTTGGCCGTCGAGACGGCCTTGCGAGCCCGAACCTTCTGCAGGGCCGCCCTGCTCATCTTGGTCTTGACCTTGGTACCGGCCTTGGCCTTGTGCACGGTTCTCTTCGTGCTCTCGGCCTGCTCGGAGACTCCGGCCGCGGTGTTGACCAGGATCTCAGGGGTGCTGTCCGTCGTCGCCCTGGCCGCCGTCGGCCCCAGGGTGACCGCTCCGGCTGAGGCGGTCAAGGTGAGGGCGATGCCGCCGAGGGAAAGGCGGAAAAGGCGCGACAGACGGGTGTTACACGGGGTGGTAGACAGGATTTCTCCTTGGTGCTTCCACTGATGCCTACCGGGTTAGCTGACGGGTTCGGGCTTGGAAGATGCCCTACGGCGCAAATGCGCTGATTCACCCCTGGCCACGCTGTGTCGGGCCTTTTGGGTCCCCGGTTCCATGCCTCCTGGCTGCATAGATTCGGCGGGCCGCCGTGATGAGGTCCGTCCCCGGCAGGGGAACGGCGGCCGGTTGGATTTCTATAGGGACACCGGCCCGAAGACCGACATTCACCGCGACGGCATGGCTTGCACGTCGCGAGGCCAGAAGTTACCCCGATCTCCAACCTTCGGCAAAGCATTCGCCAAACAAGAAGATCAATAAGCCTTCGTGATCTTCCTGTTACCCCTGCTTAATGACCATTTATGCCATTGAGATATGACTCTCGTCACACCCTCGGAATGACGCCCGACAAATCGCGATTTCTGTAATGTTCATCACATTTGCCATAATTCACGGTTGAAGCCGCGAGGGTGCCCTCTCCCGCCGCGGAGCACGGGTCAACGCCGGACGCACGTGTAGGCGCCGTAGATCGATTCCCTGAAGTCCGCCTCGACGATCTCGAACCCGGCGGCGTCGAACATCGGCTCGAGAAGCCACCGGAAGGTGCTGTACTCGGTGCGCAGATGCTCGGCGTAGTCCTCGCGGGTGTAACCCAGCGCGGGATCGTCGGCCGCGCCGTCGAGCCAGCGGCCGAGCACGGCATCGGCCTCGGCCGGCTGGAAATCGAAGATCAGGTCGCGCAGGCGCAGGACGCCCCCCGGCCGTAGGATCCGCGCGATGCGGTCGAGTGCGACCGCCTTCCAGAAGTCGGGGAGCTGATGGAGGGCGTGACGGGTGTAGACCGCGTCCGCGGGTGGCCCGGCGTGCTCGTAGGAGAGAAAGCCCGCCCGCACGCATTCGAGGTTGGCCAGGCCGTCCTCGGCGGCCCGGACGGTCAGGAAGTCGTGCATCGCCGGGGAGACGTCGACCGCCACCACGCGCCGGAACCGCCGCGCCGCGGCCAGCGCGAACTGCCCCGTCCCCGCGCCGAGTTCCACGACCGTCGCCGTCTCCCCCAGGCCGCGCCCGGCGAGCGCGGCGAGGTCCTCCCCCGGATCGGGCCTGCCCTGCTTGCGGTCGAACCCGGCGACGAACGCGGCGTCGAGGTGCTCGGGACCGGCATGGGCGAGTTCGTCGAGCATCCATGAAGTGATCATGTTCCGATGCTGGCAGCGCCACCGCGCGCGACGCACCCGGTTTTCCGGCCGCCGGGACCCGCGCACCGCGCGTCAGGGGCGGACGGCTCCGACGAGGCGACGGCCGTAGGCCGAGAGCGGGACGACCTTGACGACGTCGCCGGTCTGCGGGGCGTGCACGATCTGCCCGTTGCCCGCGTACATGCTGACGTGGCCCAGGCCCTCACTGAAGATGAGGTCGCCCGGCTGGAGGTCGTTCAGCGAGACCTTGCGGCTGGTGCCCCAGCTCCACTGCTCCCAGGTGGTACGGGGGAGGCTGACCCCTCCGCTGCGCCAGGAGGCCTGGACCAGGCCCGAGCAGTCCCAGCCGCCAGGCCCCGTGCCGCCGTACTGGTAGGGCTTGCCGACCTGCGCGAAGGCGAACTGCAGGGCGGCGCGGGCGTTGCCCGAGGCGGGGCCGTTGTACTGGATCCCGGTGCTCTCGGGGTTGCCCGTCTTGAAAACGTTGAGTTCGCGCAGGATCTTCGTCTGAGCCCTGACCATCTTGTCGGCCTTGGCCTTCTCCTTGGCCAGCTCGTCGCGCGTCTCGTCGGCCTCGCTCAGCGCGCCCTTGGCCAGGTTCCTGTTGAGCCGCAGCGCCTTGGTGGCCTCGTCGAAGGCGCTCAGCGACTGGGCCCGGGAGGCCGACATCTGGTCGACCGAGGCCAGGCCGCTCAGCAGCGCGCCGGGGTCGGCCTGGTAGATCATGCCTTCCCAGCTGTTGACCGCGCCGAACTGGTAGGTGCTGACCGCCATCGCGACGAGCTCCTTGCGCAGCCCGGCGACCTGCTCACTCTGCCGGGCGAGCTCGCTGTTCAGCGTCACGTACTTCTTCTTGGCCCGCTTCCACTTCTCCGAGGCCTGGTTGTACTTCTCGACGATCTGGTCGGCCTGCTCGTTGAGCTTCTCCAGCTTCTTCTTGGCCTGGGCGAGTGTCGGCTTCGGCTCCGCGGAGGCCCCGCTCACCGGCACCATCAGCAGCGCGAGGGCGAGCCCGGCCGCCACCGGTATCCGAATGAGTCCAACCGGCATACCCGCCACGGCCACGTCAACGCCTCCAGACTGCACAGACCTGCGGCGAATAGTACAGAACAAGTAAGGTTTAGATCACCTTTTCCCGTGTTTAGCCCTATAGCTGCAGGTAGCAGTCCAGGTCTCCCTGGGTGGCCCCCGGATCGCCCGGTCAGCAGGCGGCGATGTCGCAGATCTTCGCGGTCATCTTCCTGGCGTCGCTCAGCTGCCTGGTCCAGTCGCTCTTCGCCGGCTTGGAGTACTCGCCGCCCCAGAGGTAGACCAGGACCGCGTTGCCCTTCCTGACCAGCACGCTGCGGTCACCGCCCACGCCGGCCTTCTTGCCGTAGTAGACCTGCCCGGAGACCTTCAGCGCCTCGTCTCCGAGCCCGGTCAGGCGCGAGGAGACGTAACGGTAGGTGGAGCCCGCGTTGGTGTTGGAACCACAGGTGGTCAGGGCGGAGCGCAGCTGGGCCACGGCTCCGGCGGCGGCGGCCTTCGAGCGGTACAGGATCACCTGCTCGACCTTCAGGAAGTCCGGGACACCGGTGAAGGTCACCGTCCGCGCGGCCGTCCTGCCGGTCGCGGCCGGCGCGGCCCTGTCACACGGGTCGACGGCCAGCCGGGCCTTCGCCGAGTTGCTGACCGTCCAGTTGGTCTCGGGGTTGTCGTCCTTCTTCGCGGCGTCCTTCTCGTACAGCAGGAAGCCCTTGGGAATGCCGGCCGCCGCAGCCGCGGCGGCCGGTGTGGCAACGGTCGCCCCGATGGCCAGAACGGCGACGGCGAGCGTTATGATCTTCTTCATCGAGTGCCCCTGGGGAGATCGAAATACCTTCCGGTGGTTCGATGCGCCATCACCGGGAAAGGTTCACGCCCGCCCCAGACGTCTGAGAAGAAGTAGCGAGGGAACCGGCCGGGCGCCCATCCTGCGGACCGACTCGGCCACCTCCCGATCCGAGGAGACCACCGCGACCGCGCGTCCCGTGGGCTCGGCGCGGACCAGCTGGCGGATCAGGTCGTCGGCGATCTGCCCGGGGGCGCTGAACATCACCCGTACCCCCCTGGGTGCCGACACCGGGACCGGCCCGTTCAACTCGGCGCCGTCGAAAACGCAGGTCAGCTCGGTGCGGGTCTGCGCGTAGAGCGCGCCGAGGCCGGTGAGGAGGCGATTGCGCTGGTCGGCGAGGGTGAACGTACCGTAACCGGTCTTGGTCACGTTGTAGCCGTCGACGATCAGGTGGATCTGCGGCAGCGCGAGCAGCTGGTCGAGCAGGGCGGGGTCGTCGTCGGCGAGCGCCCGCGCGGGAACCGCCTGAACCCCCTGCCTGCCCGGCGCCACCGAGGCCACCGAGTCGGCGGGACGGTGGATGCCGGAGGGCAGGGCGAGCTCCCTGCGGAGCCCCGCGGCGGCGTCCTGCAGGGCGTCGAGCAGCATGCGGACCTTGGTGTCCTCCACGCTGCGGCCCTCACGGGCCGCCCTGCGCGTCGACTCCAGCTGACGCTCGGCGTCGGCCAGCCGCTCGCGCAGACGGCGCAGCTCGCTCTCCACGCTGCTCCCCGCCGAGACCGCGGCGGCCTTCGCCTCCTCCGCCGCCTCCCAGGCGTCGGCGGCACGAGCCTCGGCCGCCCTGGCCCGCTCCCGGGCCTCGTGCAGCCTGCGGCGCAGGTCGGAGACCTCCGAGCGCGAGGCCTTGAGCTGCTCGCGCAGCCGTTCGGACTCCTCCTTGGCCGCGCTCTTCTGGCCGGCCAACTGCTCACGCAGCCGGGAGAGCGTCTGCTCCTGCGCGGAGCCCTCGGCCACGGCGGCCGACCGCTCCAGGTCCTCGCGGGCTGTCTCCACCATGGCCGCCCAGCCGGGCGGCCGGGTCAGGTAGGCGGCGGCGGCCACCATGACGGGCTCGGCGGCCGGCGGGACCGCTCCCTCGGCGAGACTCGCGACCAGCTCCGGCCAGCCCGCGGTCAGCGTCTCCGCGACCAGCTCGCGGAACTTCTTGTCGGTCTCCAGTTGCGCGGCGATGGGCGCGCCACCCAGCCTGGCGCGTTTGCGGGGGTCGAATTTGGCGATCCCCTTCAGCGGCGGCGGCACCGAGGCGGCGGGCATGGAGCCGAGGATCTGGGACGCCAGTTCCACGACGTGTAAGCGAACCTGCTCGGGTAACGGACGAGACAGGCCCTCTCCGGCTGAACTCATCACGGCCCCTACTCGGATCGGTCTTCACGTCAAGGGTACGGCTAGCGCACCCTGACCCCGACCTGACCGTAAGGCGGACGGCGGCCGACCCGGCCGTGAACTCTTTATGGACAAGCGCTTGCTCTTAGGTTACGACTGTGCGGATCGCCTTGTGACGCACGCCACCCGGGAGAGCGCGATGGATCAGCAGCGCCGGCAAGCCGAGGATATGCGGACATCCACCCGCGACCTCGATGAGTTACACGAACGGATGCGCTCGTGGCTCTCCGGCAGGGTGGGATCCCCCGTCACGCTCTCCCGGCTGTCGGCGCCCTCGGGCAACGGCATGTCCAGCGAGACCCTGCTCTTCGACGCCTCCTGGACGGCGGCGGAGGGCAGGCGGGAGGTCGGCTGCGTCGCCCGGATGGCCCCGGCGAGCGAGGCCGTACCGGTCTTCCCGAGCTACGACCTCGGCAGGCAGTTCGAGGTCATGCGGATGGTCAGGGAGCGCGCCGGCGTCCTCGTGCCCCGGACCCTGTGGTACGAGCCCGACCCCGCACCGATGGGCACCCCGTTCTTCGTGATGGAGCGGCTCACCGGCGACGTGCCGCCGGACGTCCTGCCCTACACCTTCGAGGGCTGGCTGCTGGACGCCTCCCCCGCCGACCGGACGCGGCTGCAGCGGCAGAGCGTCGAGATCCTGGCCAGACTGCACGACGCCCCGTTCACCGCGGCGGAGCTGCGCCCGCTGGAGATCGCGGGGACGGGCGAGTCCGCGCTGCGCAGGCACGTCGACGACCAGCGGTCCTACTACGAGTGGGCACACGGCTCGATGCGCATCCCGCTGCTGGAGCGGGCGTTCGACTGGCTGCGGGAGCACTGGCCGAACGATCCGGGACCCGACGTGCTGAGCTGGGGCGACGCCCGCATCGGGAACGTGATGTACCGCGACTTCACCCCGGTGGCGGTACTGGACTGGGAGATGGCCACGATCGCCCCCCGCGAGCTGGACATCGCCTGGATGATCTTCCTGCACCGGTTCTTCCAGGAGATCGCCGAGGTCATGGAACTGCCCGGCCTACCCGACTTCATGCGACGCGAGGACGTATGCGAGACGTATCACGAAATAACGGGATACAAGCCACGCGACATGGAGTTCTACGAGATGTACGCCGCGCTCAGGCACGGCGTCATCATGGCCCGCGTCTGGCACCGCCGCATCCACTTCGGCGAGCAGCCCATGCCGGACGACCCCGACGACCTGGTGCTGCACCGGGCCACCCTCGAACGGATGCTGGACGGGAGCTAGCGGACCACGGGTGTTCCGGGCGTCCGGCGCCGAAAGAACCCGGTGCGGTGAATGTCGGTCGGGGCTTCTATGGTCGTGAATCGTGAACTACGCCGTGCAGGGAACACTCGACGAGCTGGGCACCCCGCTCAGCCAGATCACCTTCGTCGTGTTCGACCTGGAGACCACCGGCGTCTCGGCGGGCGAGCACGCGATCACCGAGATCGGCGCGGTCAAGGTCAGGGGCGGTGAGGTGCTCGGTGAGTTCGGCACCCTGGTCGACCCCGGTTCACCGATCCCGCCGTTCATCTCGGTGCTGACCGGCATCACCGACGGTATGGTCGTGGCGGCGCCGCGGATCGAGTCGGTGCTGCCGTCCTTCTTGGAGTTCGCCGCGGGCTCCACCCTGGTGGCGCACAACGCCGGGTTCGACCTGGGGTTCATCAGGGCGGCCTGCGCGGCGCACGGGTATCCGCCGCCCGCCCACCAGGTGGTCGACACCGTCGAGTTGGCCCGCAAGCTGCTGACCCGCGACGAGGCGCCCAACTGCAAGCTGTCCACGCTGGCCGCGATCTTCAGCCACACCGAGCCCTGCCACCGGGCGCTCGCCGACGCGCGGGCCACGGTCGACGTGCTGCACGCCCTGCTGGAGCGGGCGGGCTCCTTCGGGGTGCAGACGCTGGAGGAGCTCAAGGGCTTCGTCCGCGCGCCCACCCCCGAGCAGCGCCGCAAGCGGCACCTGGCCGACTCGGTGCCGACGGGACCTGGCGTCTACGTCTTCGAGGACTCCGGCGGCGACCCGCTCTACGTCGGTAAGAGCACCAACCTGCGCAACCGCGTGCGCGGTTACTTCACCGCGAGCGAGACCCGGCCCCGCGTCCGCGAGATGATCGGCATCGCCGCGCGGGTCAGATCCATCGCCTGCGCGACCCCGCTGGAGGCGGAGGTCAGGGAACTCAGGCTGATCGGCTCGGCCAAGCCCCGCTACAACCGCAGGTCGCGCCACCCGGAGAAGATGTTCTGGCTCAAGCTGACCGACGAGCTCTTCCCCCGTCTGTCGGTGGTCCGCGAGGTCAAGGACGACGAGGCGTCCTACCTGGGCCCGTTCACCAGCACCCGCGCCGCCGAGGACGCCCGCACCGCGTTGCACGAGACCATCCCGCTGCGGCAGTGCACCGAGCGGATCACGCCGCGTACCAGGCGCTCCGCCTGCGCGCTCGCCGAGATCGGCAGGTGCGGCGCACCGTGCGAGGGGCGTGAGAGCCCCGACGAGTACGCGGTGCACGTCGTGGCGGCGCGCCGGGCGCTGGAACTGGACGCGGCCGGGGTCTTCTCCGCCATGGAGGCCAGGATGGAGCGCCTGGCCCTCGACCAGCGCTACGAGGAGGCCGCGGCCGACCGCGACCGGCTCGCCTCCTACGTCCGCACCTCGGCCCGCATGCAGCGGCTGCGGTCGCTGACCGCCATCTCCCAGATGGTCGCGGCCGCCCCCGTGGCGGGCGGCCGTTGGGAGATCCATGTCATCCGGTACGGACGGCTCGCCTCGGCGGGGGTGATGCCGAGGGGCGCCCACCCCACCCCGTTCGTCGAGGCGCTGACGGCCACCGCCGAGACGGTGCCGCCCGGCCCCGGGCCGGTCCACGCCGCCAGCGCCGAGGAGACCGAGTGTGTCCTGCGCTGGCTGGAGTCCCCGGGGGTGCGGCTGGTGCAGGTGGAGGGCACCTGGAGCCTGCCCGTCTCGGGTGCCGGCCGGCTCAAGGCCCGCATCGACCGCGCCTACCAGGCGGCCGAGCCACGCCGGGCGCGCGAGGGCCGTCCGCTGCGCTGATAGCGTCAAAGACGGCAGGCAATACTCAACGAGGAGGAAGCTCGTGGTCACCGCGATCGTTCACATCAACGCCGAGGTGGACCGGATCCCCGAGGTCGCCCAGACGATCGCCGAGATCGACGGGGTGAGCGAGGTCTACTCCATAACCGGGGAGTACGACCTGATGGCCATGGTCCGCGTCACCGCCTACGAGGAGATCGCCGAGGTCATCCCCGGCCGGATCAACAAGGTGGCGGGGGTGCTGCACACCGAGACCAACATCGCCTTCCGCGCCTACTCCCGGCACGATCTGGACGCCGCCTTCTCGATCGGCCTCGGCGAGTCCGACTGACCCGCGCCGGCGGGGCGGAGGCGAGGGCGGGTCGGTTCGAGGTCGGTGACGTCCCCCATACCTTTGCGGGCGGCGTCCGGGACCGCCTCGCCCGAGATGGGCAGCCGCGCCCGCACCTCGAACCCCCCTCCGGGCAGGATCCCGGCCGCCAGCGTCCCGCCGAACAGGGCGGCCCGCTCCCGCATGCCGAACAGGCCGTGCCCCGCGGTCGCCGCGGGGTCGGCCTGGCCGTCGTCCCGTACCAGCACGTCGAGGAAGCCCGGCCGCCAGCGCAGCGTGACGCGGGCCGAGCGGGCGCCGGCGTGTCGCAGGGTGTTGGCGAGCGCCTCCTGGACGATGCGGTAGGCCACCAGTTCGAGGGTGAGCGCGACCTCGGCGGGCCTGCCGTCCTCGACCATGTCCACGCCCAGGCCCGCCGCACGGACCTCGGTGAACAGGTCCCGCAGGTCGGACAGCCTGGGCTGGGGCGTCCTGCCCGCCGAGGAGCCGTCGAGATCGAGTAGCGACAGGGTGCGCTGGAGCTCGACGAGCGCCTGACGCCCCGACTCCTCGGCCACCCGCAAGGTCCGCCTGGCCCGCTCGGGATCCTTGTCCATGATCATCCGTCCGGCGCCCACGCCGAGCGTCATCATGCTGATCCCGTGCGCGACCACGTCGTTCAGCTCACGGGCGATGCGCACCCGCCTCTCGGCGAACTGGGCGCGGGCCAGTTCCTCCTGCTGACCGGCGAACCTGTCCTCCGCGGACTTGAGCCTCAGCAGCAGGAGCCTGCGATCCCACACCAGGCTCACGACGGCCGCACACAGTCCGAGCACCAGGCACGCCAGCAGGATGGGGACCATCTGCTCGGTCAGGGGGTCAGCACGCCACATGGTCGCAACCTAGAACGGCACACCGAGGTGACACATCCGCTCTCGGGTGGATCTTCCATCCCCCCGGGGTCGGAGACATCCGTCCCCGGGACGGCCCCGGGGCGGCCCGACGGTGCCGGGACCATTCCCTGGACAGGGCCTTCCGGCCCCCGGCGAGATCCGGCGACACCGCCAGGAGACCACACGACGACGGCCCTGACCCTGGAGCCCCTGGCGACGAGGCGAGAACCCCCGCGAGGCAGGAGGCTCATCTCGTAAGGCGTGGGCCGCTCGGGAGCGCGCTCACCGAAGCACGCTCACAGGAAACGGCGCGTACGGCTCAGGACGGCTTCGACGACCGGCTGACCGCGATCCAGCGGTCGAGGGTCTCCCCGGCGGCACCGGAGTCGACGGCCCGCATGGCGCGCTCGTAGCCCGCGGCCATCGCGGCGTTCAGGTCGCCGCCGGCACCGTCGAGGGCGACCAGCGCGGCCGCGGCGTTCAGCAGCACCGCGTCGCGGACCGGGCCGGTCTTGCCGCCGACCAGATCGTGCACGGCCCTGGCGTTGAAGGCCACGTCCCCGCCGCGCAACGCCTCGGGCGCCGCCCTGGGGATGTCGAGGACCGCCGGGTCGAAGACGGTCTGCTCGGCGCCACCCTCGCGCACCACCCAGACCGAGGAGGTCGTGGCGATGGTGAGCTCGTCCAGCCCGTCGTCGCCCCGGAAGACCAGGGCGGAGACCCCGCGCTCGGCGAAGACGCCCGCGACGACGGGGAGCATGCCCGCGTCGAAGATGCCGATCGCCTGGGCGTCGGGCCTGGCCGGGTTGGTCAGCGGTCCCAGGAAGTTGAAGACCGTGGGGATGCCGATCTCCTTGCGCGGCGGGCCCGCGAAGCGTAGTGCCGGGTGGTAGACCGGCGCGAAGCAGAAGGCGATGCCGGCCTCCACCGCGACCCTGGCGGTGTCCGCGGGAGACAGGTCGAGCACGATCCCCAGGTGTTCCAGGACGTCGGCGGCGCCGCACGAGGAGGAGGCGGCCCGGTTGCCGTGCTTGACGACCCTGGCCCCCGCCGCGGCGGCCACGATCGCGGCCATGGTGGAGACGTTGACGGTGTGCGCCCGGTCACCGCCGGTGCCGACGACGTCGACGACGGGCCCCTCGACCGACAGCGGGGTGGCCAGCTCCAGCATCGTGCGCGCCAGGCCGGTCACCTCCGCGACGGTCTCGCCCTTCGCCCGCAGCGCCACCGCGAAGCCCGCGATCTGGGCGGGCGTGGCGGAGCCGGACATGATCTGGTTCATCGCCCAGGCGGTCTCGTCCGCCGTCAGGTGCTCGCCCGCGAGCAGGGCGGACAACAGCGCCGGCCAGGTGGTGCGCGCGTCCATGCGGTTCTCCAGGAGGTTTTACCGGGCGGTCAGACGAGTGGACAGGCGGCGGCGCATCAGGTCGGCGACGGTCTCCGCGAGGACGACCGGGTCGATCGGCTGCGGCACGACGGCCTCGGCGCGCGACCACTCGGCCAGCCAGCGGTCGTCGCGACGGGCGATCAACAGGCAGATCGGCGGGCAGTCGTGGACCTCGTCCTTGGCCTGACGGGCCACCCCCATGCCCCCTGCGGGCTTGGCCTCGGCGTCGAGCACGGCGACGTCGATCTCACCGGAGTCGAAGTGCTGGACGACCTTGGCGTGGGTGGCGCACTCCACGATCTCCACGAGGGGCACGTCGGCGGCGGGGCGGCGGCCGAGTGCCTGCCGCACCTTCTCGCGGGTGCTCGCGTCGTCGCTGTAGACGAGGACCCTCATCTTGTCGTCGGTGCTCACGGTCGCGCTCACTATCCCTCGTCGATGTATGGTCACCTGGGATGCTACCGGTCAGCCGGCCTGGAGACCCAGGCCGGAGCCACAGCTGAGCAAATTGCCCCATACGTCCCCTTTTTAGGGGCGTATGCACCCCCTATCGGGGGGTCGTGCGGCGACCCGAGCAGGAGAGCCGCAATAATGCTGCCCGTGGCGACAGCATCCGCAATTTCAACGACGACGACAGCACACTCGTCCCGCAGACCCGATCTGGTCAGCGTCGGGACGATTGTCTGGCTGTCCTCCGAGCTCATGTTCTTCGCGGCGCTGTTCGCGATGTACTTCACCATCCGGTCTGTGAGCCTCAGCCAGGAAATGCCCTGGCCGGAGGCCCACCTGAACGTCCCCTTCGCCCTGGGCAACACGATCATCCTGGTCCTGTCGAGTGTGACCTGCCAGCTGGGCGTGTGGGCGGCTGAGAAGGGCCAGGTCGCCAAGCTGCGTTTCTGGTACATCGTCAGCTTCCTGATGGGCTCCGTGTTCGTGGCCGGCCAGCTGTACGAGTACAACGAGCTGGTCCACGAAGGACACACCCTGTCGCACAGCGCGTACGACTCGGTGTTCTACCTGACCACGGGCTTTCACGGCCTCCACGTGACCGGTGGACTGATCGCGTTCCTCTTCATGCTGGGACGCACGTACGCCGCGAAGCGCTTCACCCGTGAGCAGGCGACCAGCGCGATCGTCGTGTCCTACTACTGGCACTTCGTCGACGTGGTCTGGATCGGCCTTTTCGTAACCATCTATGGAATTCAATAAGGAATCGGGGATCTCTGTGAATAGGATCACCGCTGGGCGGCGGCATCCCCTCGCGAGATACGCCGTCCTGCTCCTGGCCCTGGCCCTGATCGGCGGGGTCTACACCGTTGCCCTGACGGTCTCCTCCAGCAGTCAGGCCGACGCCGCCATCGCGTCCGGCAGGGCCGACGACGTGGCCGAGGGCAAGAAACTCTTCGAGCAGAGCTGCTCCAGCTGCCACGGGCTCAACGCCGAGGGCACCGCCCAGGGTCCGACCCTGATCGGCGTCGGCGCCGCCTCGGTGGACTTCCAGGTCAGCAGCGGCCGCATGCCCCTGGCCAACCCCGGCGCGCAGGCACCGCGCAAGCCCCCGCCGCCGTGGGTCGCCAAGACCAAGCGCCCCGACGGCACCTACGAGGCCGTCGACCAGCTCGCCGCCTACATCCAGTCGCTAGGCGGCGGTCCGGCCATCCCGGGCAAGGATCAGGTCGACCCCGCCATGGGAGACAAGGCCAAGGGCGGCGAGCTTTTCCGCGCCAACTGCATCCAGTGCCACAACTTCGTCGGCTCGGGCGGCGCCCTGACCCAGGGCAAGTACGCTCCGCCGCTCCACGAGGCCACCCCGACGCAGATCTACGAGGCCATGGTCACCGGCCCCCAGGCGATGCCGGTGTTCAACGACAGCATCATCACTCCCGAGCAGAAGCGGGACATGATCGCCTACATCGTGGGCGTGCGTGAGGAGCCCAACCCGGGCGGCGCCGGTCTGGGCCGCATCGGCCCGGTCACCGAGGGTCTGGTGGCCTGGGTCGTCGGACTCAGCCTCCTCTCCCTGGCCGCCATCTGGATCACCGCGAAGAGGCGACAGGCCAAATGACTGAGAACAATCACGGCATCGAACAGCCGGAGGAACGCGTGCCAAGGCGCGTCATCGGCACCCCCCCACCCGCGGCGAGCACCTCCCTGCTCGGCACCGAGGAGCGCCCGTCGACCGAGGTCGTCCAGGTTCCCGGGGTGACCCCGCAGGACGAGGCGACCGCGAAGAAGGGCGAGAAGTACGCCGCCCTCTGCTTCCTCGTCGCCTTCCTGGCCGGCATCGGCTTCGTGGTGTCGTACGTGGTCTTCCAGGTCGGCGACATCGAGAAGACGCAGGTCTCCAACCTCGCGCTGGGCGGCACGCTCACGCTGGCCCTGCTCGGGCTGGCCGCGGGCATGGTGACCTGGGTCCGCCTGGTCATGCCCAAGTACAACCTGGTCCAGGAGCGCCACCCGATGGCCTCCGACACCGAGACCCGGTCCTACGTCGGTGAGACCTTCATGCAGGGCGCGGCCGAGAGCGGCATCACCAAGCGCCCGCTGCTGCGCCGCACCCTGCTGATCGCCGCCGCCCCGCTCGGCCTGGCCCCGCTGGTCCTGCTGCGCGACCTCGGCCCGAGCTACAAGGACTTCCCCGCCAAACTGCGGCACACCGTCTGGGGAGAGAAGACCAAGGACGGCAAGAACCGCAAGCTCCTCGTCGAGGGAAGCGGATCACCCATCCGGGCGGCCGACTTCAACTCCCCCGGCGGCATCCTCTCCGTGGTGCCCGAGGGATACGAGCACGACCTGAACGCACTGGCCAAGGCCACCCTGATCCTGATCAAGTTCCGCCCCGAAGAGCTCAAGTCCGGGACGAACCTGAACTGGACCCACGACGGGATCGTGGCGTACTCCAAGATCTGCACGCACGTCGGCTGCCCTGCGGCCCTGTACGAGCAGACCACGCACCACATCCTGTGCCCGTGTCACCAGTCGACCTTCGACGCCGCCGACGGCGCCAAGGTCATCTTCGGTCCGGCGGCCCGGCCTCTTCCCCAGCTGCCGATCGCCGTGGACGAAGAGGGATACCTGGTGGCGACGGCGGACTTCCCCGTCCCCGTCGGGCCCAGCTTCTGGGAACGTGGCGACGCCGAGGCCGAGTTCCGTGAGGCCGAGGCCCAGAAGGGAGCCCAATCATGAGCACCCCCGTTCCCCAGCCCATCGCGGGCGCGAGCGGCTTCGTCGACGACCGCATCGGAGCGGGAAACTTCCTGCGGCGGAACCTGCGGAAGATCTTCCCCGACCACTGGTCGTTCCTGCTCGGTGAGATCGCGCTCTACTCGTTCATCGTCCTGCTGCTGACCGGCACGTTCCTGACGTTCTTCTTCAAGCCCAGCATGGGCCACGTGGAGTACACCGGCTCGTACGGCCCGCTGCAGGGCGTCATGATGTCCGAGGCGTACGCGTCGTCGCTGGCGATCAGCTTCGACGTGCGCGGCGGCCTGCTGATGCGCCAGATGCACCACTGGGCCGCCCTGCTGTTCATCGGCGGCATGATGGTGCACGCGCTGCGGGTGTTCTTCACCGGCGCCTACCGCAAGCCGCGCGAGCTGAACTGGCTGATCGGCGTGCTGCTGCTGACGCTGGCCCTGGCCGCGGGACTGACCGGCTACTCCCTCCCCGACGACCTGCTCTCCGGCGCCGGTCTGCGGATCACCGAGGGTGTGGCGATCTCGCTGCCGCTGGTCGGCACCTGGATCACCTTCTTCCTCTTCGGCGGCGAGTACCCCGGCGTGGACATCGTCTCCCGGTTCTACTCGCTGCACATCCTGCTCATCCCGGGCATCCTGCTGGCACTCATCTCGGCTCACATGATCCTGATGTGGGTCCAGAAGCACACGCAGATGCCGGGCAAGGGCCGCACCAACGAGAACGTGGTGGGCGCGCCGTTCTACCCGGCCTTCATGGTCAAGGCCGGCGCCTACTTCATGTTCACCTTCGGCGTCATCGCGCTGCTGGGCACCTTCGCCCAGATCAACCCGATCTGGCTGTACGGTCCCTACACTCCGGCCGACATCTCGGCGGGCTCTCAGCCCGACTTCTACATGGGCTTCCTCGAGGGTTCGCTCCGTCTGATGCCCGCCTGGGAGATCAACGTCCTGGGCTTCACGCTGCCGATGAGCGTGCTGATCCCGGCACTGGTGCCGATGGGCATCATCATGACGGGACTGGCGCTGTATCCGTTCATCGAGCAGTGGGTCACCGGAGACCGCCGCGAGCACCACGTCGCGGACCGTCCCCGCAACAACCCGCACCGCACCTCGATCGGCATCTCCGCGATGACCTTCTACGGGGTCCTGTGGCTGCTCGGCGCCAACGACGAGATCGCCGCGTTCTTCCAGGTGTCGCTGAACTGGACGACCTACGTCGGCCGGGTTCTGATCTTCGTCGGTCCGGCGATCGCCTACTACGTCACCTACCGGATCTGCCTGGGCCTGCAGCGCGCCGACGCGGCCGTCATCGGCCACGGCGTGGAGTCCGGTGTGATCAAGCGACTGCCGCACGGCGAGTACATCGAGGTGCACGTCCCGCCCAACGAGGCCGTCGAGGCCCACATGCGGGGCAAGGAGCCGGTCCCGGTCCTCACCGGGGGCGGCGGTGGAGACGACGACGGCATCCCGTCCAGGGCGATGCGCGGTCCGCTCGGCAAGCTCCGCACCAAGATGAGCGCGGCCTACGGCGGCGAGAAGATCCCGCTCGACGACGGCCACGGTCACGGTGAGGGCCACGAGGAGCACACCGCGGTCGGCCAGGGTGGAGACGACAAGTCCCTGACCCACTGATCCGCCACGGCTGACGCCACACGAGAGGCCCGGACACCGCACGGTGTCCGGGCCTCGACGTCTTTCCACCCTTTTCCCGACGTTCCCCCCCGCCGGGGGACCCGGAAGGCCCCCTGAGCCCCCTTCAGGGGCCTCCGCGGGCACCTCCGGTCAGGCGGGGGCGCGGCCTCAGACGTCGTCGGTGGTGAAGTGCTTGAGGCTGCTCCACTTGAGCCATTCCCGCCAGCTCTCCTGCCAGTGCCCCCAGCCGTTGGTGGGCTCCAGGACGCGGGGCGAGCCGGTGATGATGATCGGATCCCCGATCAGGGTGTTGTCGAGGAACCACTTGGCGTTGCTCGGGCTGACGTTGACGCAGCCGTGGCTGACGTTGGAGTAGCCCTGGGAGCCGACCGACCACGGGGCGCTGTGGATGTACTCGCCGCTGTTGGAGATGCGGACCGTGTCGTAGACGGTCAGCTGGTAGTAGCCGGCCGAGCCGGGCCCGATGCCCGGAGAGGTCATCACCGTGACGTTCTCCCTGGACATCGCCAGGTGCACGCCGCTGGTCGTGTGGTACTTCCAGACGCCGCCCTGGCCCGCGCTCATCGGGATCTCCCTGACGATTTTGCCGTTGCGCCGCACCGTGAGGTGGTGGGAGGGAATGCTGCCCCGGGTGATCTGCGCGCGGCCGACCTTGAAGTTGACCGTCCGGTTCGCCGCGCCGTACAGGCCGGCGCCGCCACGCACCCCGGCCAGCCGGGCCTCGACCCTGACCTTGGTGCCTGAGGGCCAGAAGTTCTTCGGGCGGAAGTGCACGTTGCGGTCGTCGAACCAGTGCCACGCCCCCAGGACCGGCCTGGAGGTACGGACGAACAGGTTGCGCTCGACGGAGACGCGGTCGGTGACGGGGTGGTCGAAGGTGATCATCACCGGCATGCCGACGCCGACGGTCAGACCGGTCATGTCCCGGTCCGGCATGAGGCTCTCGATCGCGAAGGTCTCGCGGCTCTTCACCGTGGAGAAGGACGAGGTCGTCTGGGTGACGGCGCCCGCCGGATTGACCGCCGTCACCGAGACCTCGTAGGAGGCTCCTGGAGCCGCCGTACCACGACTGCGCCACTGTGTGCCGTCGGCGCTGAGAACGCCCGGCAGAGAGCCTTTGGCGCCCTTCACGGCCCTGACGGTGACCGACTTCAGGGTGCCGCCCTGCGCCGCGACCAGGACCGGAGTGTCCGTGGGCACTCCCCTGGCCCCCTTGAACGGTGCCACGGTGACCACGGCGGCGGACTCCGCCTGCTGGGACGCCTGCGGCGCCTGGTCCTGGCGTACGGCTGTGCTTGTCGAGCAGGAGGTCGTCACCAGCACGAGGGCCAGCAGTCCCGCTCCCTGGCTCGAACCACGGATCGCGTGCCCCACATGAACTCCCCTGTCCCGGACTGAACCACTGATTCAGTTATTACCCGGAGTAAGCGGTCCACCACATAAGACATCCACCCTGAGCCCCAAATAAACGCCAAAAAGCGGGCCACGGAAGTTTTTCCGTGGCCCGCTTTTCGCGGTGGGACGCGGGGTCAGTGCGAGAAGTTGCCCCGGTAGTACTCGAAAACGAAACCGATCATGCTCATGATGATCGCGAACACGCCGATCAGGAACAGCCACCAGCCGATGACCAGGCCGACCCCGGCGAGCGAGACGGCCAGGCAGACGAAGAGCGGCCACCAGCTGTGCGGGCTGAAGAAGCCGAGCTCTCCGGCACCGTCGCTGATCTCGCCCTGCTTGTTGTCCTCCGGCTGATCGCCGATGCGGCGGGCCGTGTACATCAGGTAGTAGCCGATCATGAGCGCGAAGCCCACCGAGATGGCCATCGCCGTCGTGCCGACCGGCTCCCTCGACCAGTACCAGTAGACGACGTCCACGGCGGCGAAGAAGACGCCGCAGAGGATGAACAACCAGCCCTGGACCTTCATCGGACCTCCTCCAGCTCACGGGGGGCCGGGGTGTGCGGGTACTTGAGGTCGAACGCCGGGCGTTCGGACCGGATGCGAGGCAGCGAGATGAAGTTGTGCCTCGGCGGCGGGCAGGACGTCGCCCATTCGAGGGAGTTGCCGTAGCCCCACGGGTCGTCCACGGTGACCTGCGGCGCGGTCTTGTGGGTCTTCCACACGTTGTAGAGGAACGGCAGCGTGGAGGCGCCCAGCAGGAACGCGCCCACCGAGGAGACCATGTTGAGGTCGGTGAACCCGTCGATCGGGCTGTAGTCGGCGTAGCGGCGCGGGAAGCCCTGCGCGCCCAGCCAGTGCTGGACCAGGAAGGTCGCGTGGAAGCCGACGAACAGCGTCCAGAAGTGGATCTTGCCCAGCCTGTCGTTCAGCATCTTGCCGGTGAACTTGGGCCACCAGAAGTAGAAGCCGGCGAACATCGCGAACACCACGGTGCCGAAGACCACGTAGTGGAAGTGCGCCACCACGAAGTAGGAGTCGGACACCTGGAAGTCCAGCGGCGGGGAGGCCAGGATGACACCGGTCAGACCGCCGAACAGGAAGGTCACCAGGAAGCCGATCGAGAACAGCATCGGCGACTCGAACGACAGGTGGCCGCGCCACATGGTGCCGATCCAGTTGAAGAACTTCACCCCGGTGGGCACCGCGATGAGGAACGTCATGAAGGAGAAGAACGGCAGCAGCACCTGGCCGGTGGCGAACATGTGGTGCGCCCAGACCGTGATCGACAGACCCGCGATGGCGATGGTCGCGCCCACCAGGCCGATGTAGCCGAACAGCGGCTTGCGGCTGAAGACGGGCAGGATCTCGGTCACGATGCCGAAGAACGGCAGCGCGATGATGTAGACCTCGGGATGGCCGAAGAACCAGAACAGGTGCTGCCAGAGCAGCGCCCCGCCGGTGGCGGGGTCGAAGATGTGCGTGCCGAGCTTGCGGTCGGACTCCAGCGCCAGCAGCGCGGCGGCCAGCACCGGGAAGGCCATCAGCACCAGGATCGAGGTGAGCAGCACGTTCCAGGTGAACATCGGCAGGCGGAACATGGTCATGCCGGGCGCGCGCATGCACACGATCGTGGTGATGAAGTTCACAGAGCCGAGGATCGTGCCCAGACCGCTGATGGTCAGGCCGACGATCCACAGGTCGCCGCCGATGCCCGGGGAGCTGATCGCGTTCGACAGCGGGGTGTAGGCGAACCAGCCGAAGCTGGCCGCGCCGCCCGGGGTGAGGAAGCCCGACAGGGCGATGGTGCTGCCGAAGGTGAAGAGCCAGTAGCTGACCATGTTCAGCCGCGGGAAGGCGACGTCGGGCGCGCCGATCTGCAGCGGCATGAGCTCGTTGGCGAACCCGGCGAACAGCGGGGTCGCGAACATCAGCAGCATGACGGTGCCGTGCATGGTGAACAGCTGGTTGAACTGCTCGTTCGTGGTCAGCTGGAGGCCCGGCTGGGCCAGCTCCGCCCGCATGATCAGCGCCATGACGCCGCCGATCAGGAAGAAGACGAACGAGGTGATCAGGTAGAGATGTCCGATGATCTTGTGATCGGTGGACGTCATCCACTTGACGACGACCGATCCCTTACGGGCCGGCGCCGGGGGAAGGGGGACTGCTGGGTTATGCGCGGTCACTGGGCACCCGCCTGGCTAGCGATGTACTGGTCGAACTCGGCCTGGGACACGAGCTTCACCGAGAAGAGCATCCGGCTGTGGTCCACACCGCAGAGCTCGGCGCAGCGGCCGGCGTAGACGCCTTCCTTGTTCAGCGTCTGGATCTCGAACTTGTTGGTCACACCCGGGATCACGTCGCGCTTGAAGTGGAACGCCGGGACCCAGAAGGAGTGGATGACGTCCGGCGAGTGGAGGTCGAACTCGATGTTCTTCCCCACCGGCAGCTTCAGCTCGGGGCCCTTGGTGTAGTCGGCCGCGGGCAGGCCCACGACCTGGACGGTCTTGCCGTTGTACTCCGTCGTGAAGCGCCAGCTCCACTGGAAGCCCTCTACCTTGACCTTCACGTCGGGCTTGCCGGACAGGGTGTTGATGTAGTTCTGGTCCCGCGCGGTGAAGAAGAAGAACACGCCGACCATGATGATCGGCACCACCGTGTAGAGGATCTCGATCGGCAGGTTGTACCGCACCTGAGGCGGCAGCTCCTCCTTGGAGTTCTTCTTCTTACGGTGGAAGGCGACGGACCAGAGGATCAGACCCCACACGACCACACCGGTGGCGAGGGCGGCGATCCACGATCCGTTCCACAGACTCTGGACGGATTCGGACTGCTTGGTGACGCCCACGGGCAGGCCGCCTCGGGACCATTCTTCGGCACTGCACGCCGTCAGGGAAACCAGCAGCAGCGCCAGAGCGGCAGCGCGTGGCACCCGGCGGCGGGCCAACGGACGCCGTGCGGAACGGCGGGTCGGACTCACGGATCGCCTACCCCACAGATGAAGCCCAGGAGTCGCTCCTGGGCGGTCGTTTGTTCACGTTCAAGATTTGTAGTTCACAGCTTCACGCTGGGGGACACATTAGCGCGGACAACCGTCGCCCCCCCGCGCAGCCCCCGCCCGCACCGCGCGTGGTGCGACGATTGGAGCGTGGCGTACTTCGACGCGGCCTCCACTGAGCCGCTGCACCCCCAGGCTCGGGAGGCTCTCATCGCGGCCCTCGACGTCGGCTGGGCCGACCCCGCGAGGCTGTACGGTTCCGCTCGCCGGGCAAGGATGTTACTGGAACAGGCGAGGACCGAGGTCGCCGAGGCCCTGGGCGCCAGAGCCGACGAGGTCTCGTTCACCTCGTCGGGCACCCAGGCGGTGCACCTGGGCGTGCTCGGCACCCTGCACGGGCGCCGCAGGAGCGGCCGCCGCCTGGTGACCTCGGCCGTGGAGCACTCCAGCGTGCTGCACGCGGCCGGCATCCACGAGCGCGACGGCGGCTCGGTCGAAACGGTCGGCGTCGGGATCACCGGCGCCGTCGAGATCGGCGCCTTCCGTGAGGCGGTTCTCGCCGAGGGCACCGCCCTGGCCTGCCTGCAGAGCGCCAACCACGAGGTCGGGACCGTCCAGCCGGTCGCCGAGGTGGCGGCGGCGTGCGCCGAGGCGGGGGTGCCGCTGCTGGTGGACGCCGCCCAGACCGCGGGCCGGATGCCGCTGCCCGGCGGCTGGTCGGTGCTGGCCGCGAGCGCGCACAAGTGGGGCGGCCCGGCGGGGGTCGGCGTGCTGGTGGTCCGCAAGGGCACCCGGTGGCGCAGCCCGCTGCCCGAGGACGACCGCGAGCGCCGCAGGGTCCCCGGTTTCGAGAACGTGCCGGCGATCGTCGCGGCGGCCGCCGCGCTGCGTGCCACGGTGGCCGAGTCTGCCGTGGAGTCGGCCAGGCTCTCCGCGCTCGTGGACCGCGTCAGGAGCGAGGTGCCCCGGCTGGTCCCCGATGTCGAGGTCATCGGCGATCCGGTCGTGCGGGCGCCGCACATCGTCACCTTTTCGTGTCTTTACGTGGAAGGTGAGGCACTGCTCACCGAACTCGACAAGGCCGGATTCTCGGTATCGTCCGGCAGTTCCTGCACGGCGAGTACGCTTCGTCCATCACATGTTCTGGAGGCCATGGGCGTGCTCACCCACGGGAACGTGCGGGTGTCGCTGCCCAGGGGCACCTCGGCGGCGGATGTCGACCGTTTCCTCGCCGTTCTGCCCGGCACGGTACGCAGGATCCGCGAGGAGGCGGGGGTTAAACTGTGATCAACACTTGGGAAGTGAAGACTCCATGACGTCCAGCCAGGCCAACCCGGCGGGATCGGCCCAGAGCCCGGCACTGACCATCGACGCGCTGGGCAAGAAGTGCCCGATTCCCATCATCATGCTGGCCGAGCAGATCAACTACGTGCCGCTCAACGCGATCGTCGCGGTCCTGGCCGACGATCCCGCCGCCTTCACCGACATCCCGGCCTGGTGCCGGTTGAAGTCGCACCACCACGTGGCCAGCTACGAGCTCCCCGAGCGCGGCTGGTCCATCCACGTGCGCCGCAACTACTGACTTGTCCTGAAACTGGGTATGACCCTCCCCGAAAATCCATCAAACGGTTCGGGGGGACATTATGAGCGGCGAGACCGCCAGGAGTCTGATGAATGCCGGGGTCCGGTGCGTGGAGGCACACGAGACGCTCGACCGGGCCGCACAGATGATGCGCGACATGAACGTGGGCGCGCTACCCATCTGCGGCAGCGACGACCGGCTGAAGGGGATCATCACCGACCGCGACATCGTGGTCAAGTGCGTGGCCCATGGCATGGACCCGTCCAAGGTCACCGCCGGTGAGCTGGCGACCGGCCTGGTCTGGGTGTCGTCGGACGCCAGCGTCGACGAGACGCTGGCCAAGATGGAACAGAACCAGATACGGCGGCTGCCGGTGATCGAGGACGGCCGCATCATCGGCATGATCAGCGAGGCCGACCTGGCCAGGCACCTGCCCGACAACAAGCTCGCCGAGTTCGTGCACCGCGTCTACGCGAGCGCCTGACACCTTCCAGGACGGCATCCCGCCCGGCTGAGTGCCCGATGTCGGGTGATCTCAGCCGGGCGTGGCTCAGCCGCCGGTCCAGCGGTGGTCCGGGCCACCGGTGATCCCGGCGGTGCCCGGCGCCGGCCGGCCGCTGTCCGAGCGGCGGCTCAGGCGTGGTGGCACTTCACGAAGCCGGCCACCTCGGCCGCCGCGTCGGTGCCGTAGGCGTCGGCGAAGCGCTCCAGGAAGATCTTCTGGCCGAGTTCGTACTCCTGGCCGCCGACGCGCTCCAGCACGTGGGTGGCGGTGAGGTTGCCGACCTGGCCGCAGCGCTCCAGGGACAGGTCCCAGGCCAGCGCCGCCAGGAAACCGGACCTGAAGGCGTCTCCCACGCCTGTGGGGTCCGCCTTGCCGAGCTCGGGCGCCGGGGGGACGTGCAGCGGCGGCTCGTCCTTGCGGTCGATGACGACGCCCTTGGGGCCGAGCGTGGTGACCCGGACGCCGACCCGGTCGAGGATCTCCTCGTCGGTCCAGCCGGTCTTCTGCTCGATCATGCCCTTCTCGTAGTCGTTGCCGAACAGATAGGCGGCGCCGTCGACCAGTTCGCGGATCTCCTCGCCGGGCATCCGCGCGAGCTGCTGGGAGGGGTCGGCGGCGAACGGGATCGCGCGCTGGCGCGCCTCGGCGGTGTGCCTGAGCATCGCCTCGGGGTCGTTGGGGCTGATCAGCACCAGGTCCAGGCCACCGAGCCGCTGGCTGATCGGGCCCAGCTCGATGAGACGGGCCTCGGCCATCGCACCGGTGTAGAACGACGCGATCTGGTTGTGGTCGTCGTCGGTCGTGCACAGGAAGCGGGCGGTGTGGTGCAGCTCCGAGACGTGGACGGAGTCGCAGTCGACGCCGTGACGCTCCAGCCAGGAGCGGTAGTCGGCGAAGTCCGCGCCGACCGCGCCGACCAGGACGGGCCGAAGACCCAGGCAACCCATGCCGAAGGCGATGTTGGCCGCGCAGCCGCCGCGGCGGATCTGCAGGTCGTCCACGAGAAACGACAGGGAAATCCGGTGGAGCTGATCGGCGATGAGCTGGTCGCCGAAGCGGCCCGGGAAGGTCATCAGGTGATCTGTCGCGATTGAGCCGGTGACGGCGATGCGCACGGGGTTCTTCTCCTCGTTGTCAGCATCTCTGGGAACGTGGGCGATCGAGCCACGCAAGAATACGCGACCTTGTGGGCGCGCGAAGGCCCCGCGCGGGGGGGGAATTGCCCCCCCGGGGATAGGAAGA
>NZ_JBEOZN010000131.1:0-27019 GCF_040298085.1 Streptosporangium sp. NPDC001681
GACTCCGGCGATCGAGAATCGCGGGCGGCGCGTCTGTGCGTGTCAGTGGTTCGGGTGACGGGGCGGCACGCCCACCGGTGCTGTCCCGTCTCCTGGGCGTCAGCTCACGCCGAGCAGGTCCACGACGAAGATGAGCGTCTCGCCGGGCTTGATACGGTTACCCGCACCGGCGTTGCCGTAGCCGAGGTGCGGCGGGATGGTGAGACGGCGACGGCCGCCGACCTTCATGCCCGCGACGCCCTGGTCCCAGCCCGCGATGACCCGGCCCCCGCCCAGCGGGAACTGGAAGGTGTCGCCGCGGTTCCACGACGCGTCGAACTCCTCGCCCGTCGAGAAGGCCACGCCGACGTAGTGCACGGTGACCTGGTGCCCCGGCTTGGCCTCCGGGCCGTCCCCTACGACGATGTCGACGATCTCCAGCTCCGAGGGCGGGGCGCCTTCCGGAAAGTCGATCTCCGGCTTCTCCAGTGCCACGTGGTTCTCCTTGGTTGGATACGCGCCGGTCGATTTCCGACCGGCCGGACGACTCTACGGGGTCCGGCGCCGCCACGAGAGCCACGGGGACGGGATGGCTCCCGCGTCGTCCTTCGGGAAAGGAGCGTGAAGCGGGTGGGGAGGCGAGGCGCACGGGATTCACCACCGGAGTAACGGCGCGCGTGGGCATGACGGGACGAGTCGTCGGGCCACCTGGTCCATCTGGTCCACAGTCGGCGGCATCCACGCCGCAGGTGGCCGGCGACGGGTGGAGCCCTGCTGAGAGTCACTGGGGAGCGCTCTCTGGTTGAGAGAGTGACCTGACTCGCGAGGAGTGTCAAGGGCGTGGAGCCGCATCGTGGAACACGATGGAAACGCGACCTTAATGTGACCTTTTATTGTGGGAGCGCTCCATCCACTGCTAAATCTAACTCTTAAACATGCTTGACCTGGGAAAACGTCCCGAAGTCTGGGAGAGCGCTCTCCAAGAAAAGCCGACTTCAGGGTGCAGGTCGGCGTTCGGGGGGCCGTTGACACGCAACCCTGTTGGTATCAATCTGCTCAGGGAGCGCTCTCTCCATGATCATTTATGAGGACCCTAGGAGGGTTCCATGCGTAAGTCACGCCACCGGTTCCTCGCCCCGATGGTCGCCGTCTCCGCCCTGGCCCTGGGCCTCACCGCCTGCGGCGGCGGCAACGGCGGCGGCGGTACCACCGCAGACGGTGGGGCGGCCTCCCAGCCGGCCGAGAAGATCAAGCTGACCGTCGGGCTGTTCAGCGACTTCCACTTCGCGCCGCTGTACGAGGAGTTCAAGAAGACCCACCCCAATGTGGAGATCGTGGAGCGCCGCGCGCAGTTCAACGACCACCACACCAACCTCATCACGCAGCTCACCACCGGGGCGGGCGCCGCGGACGTGGTCGCGGTCGAGGGCGGCTACATCGCCTCCTTCACGCCGGTGCCCGACAAGTTCTACAACCTCAAGGACTACGGCCTGGACTCGCGCCAGAGCGAGTACCTCGACTGGAAGTGGAAGCTGGGCGTCTCCAACGACGGCTCCTCGCTCATGGGACTGGGCACCGACGTCGGCGGCCTGGCCATGTGCTACCGCCCCGACCTGTTCAAGAAGGCCGGCCTGCCAACCGACCGTGACGAGGTGTCGGCGCTCTGGCCGACCTGGGACGGCTACATCGAGACCGGCAAGAAGTTCGTCGCGGCCAAGGTGGCGGGCGCCAAGTTCACCGACGGTCCCGGTGAGCACTTCCGCGCCATGGTCGAGCAGGCCCCCGTCGGTTTCTACGACGACCAGTACAACATCATCGCCGCCACCAACCCCGAGGTGCGCAAGGCGTTCGACACGGGCGTGAAGATGATCAACGACGGTCTCTCCGCCAACCTCGCCGCCTTCTCGCCGCCGTGGAACACCGGAATCGCCAAGGGCACCTTCGCCACCATGGTCTGCCCGGCCTGGAAGACCGGCACGATCAAGGACCAGAAGCCCGGCGAGGGCACCTGGGACATCGCCGCGGTGCCCGGCGGCGGCGGCAACCAGGGCGGCACCCACCTGATGCTGCCCAAGCAGGGCAAGCACCCCAAGGAGGCCGCGGAACTGATCAACCTGCTGACCAGCAAGGAGAGCCAGATCAAGCTCTTCAAGGAGGCCAGCGCGCTGCCCTCGCTGCCCGCCCTGTACGACGACCCGGCGGTGTCCGAGTACGTCAACCCGTACTTCGGCAACGCGCCGATCGGCAAGATCTTCACCGACGCCGCCAAGGCGCTCAAGCCACAGCCCGTCGGGCCCAAGGGCGGTGACATCCTGCAGGCGATCGGCAACGGCCTTCAGCGGGTCGACCAGGGCAAGCAGAACCCCGAGGAGGCCTGGAAGCAGGCGCTTGAGGACGTCAGCAGGATCAAGTAGCCGCCCCTTCGGCCGACTGGTCTCGCACCGGTCGGCCACCTGCTTGCCGCCCACCTGAGCCGCACGCCCGTCCTCCCCAACGAATCCTGGAAAGGAGCTGCCATGGCCACTCGGGCACCCGATCGCCTGGCGGCGGCCCCGGCGGGCAAGCCGACGGGGCCCCGCCACCGCCTGCGCCGCCACCTGGTCCACCAACTCGACGTCAAAGGCTCGCCGTACGCGTATGTGGCCCCGTTCTTCCTGCTGTTCTCCGCCTTCGGGCTGTTCCCCCTGGCCTACACCGCCTGGGTGAGCCTGCACGAGTGGACGCTGCTCCGGGACGAACAGCCCTTCGTCGGCCTGGAGAACTTCAGGACGCTGCTCGCCGACGACTACTTCTGGAACGCCACCTTCAACACCCTGTCCATCGGGGTGCTGTCCACGGTTCCGCAGTTGCTGCTGGCCATCTGGCTGGCCCACTTGCTCAACCGGCCGCTGCGGGCGCAGACCTTCTTCCGTGTCACGCTGCTGCTGCCCAACGTGACCAGCGTGGTCGCGGTGGTGGTCATCTTCAGCCAGCTCTTCGGCCGCGACTTCGGCATGATCAACTGGACGCTGTCGCTGTTCGGCGTCGAGGGTGTCGCCTGGAACGAGGGCGTGCTGAGCTCCCACGTCGCCATCTCCATCATGATCATGTGGCGGTGGACGGGCTACAACGCGCTGATCTTCCTGGCGGCCATGCAGGCCGTGCCGCGTGAGCTGTACGAGGCGGCCACCCTCGACGGCGCGAGCGACATGACCCAGCTCCGCAGGATCACCATCCCGATGATCAGGCCCACGATCGTCTTCGTCGTGATCACCTCGACGATCGGTGCCATGCAGATTCTCGCCGAGCCGCTGCTGTTCGGCTCCTACCTCATCACCGGAGGGGTGGACCGGCAGTACCAGACGCTCTCGCTGTTCATCTACGAGAACTTCACCAAGCTCGACTTCGGCTACGCCTCGGCCATCTCCTGGATGATGTTCGTCTTCATCGTCCTGGTCGCCGGCGTCAACTACCTGATCACCCGCCGCGCGAAGGGAGGGTTGACGTGAGCGCCCGTACCGCCGTCTCCGGAGCCCGGCGCTCCACGGCCGCCCGCAGGCTCACCTATCTCACACTGGCGGCGGTGGCGTTCTTCTCCATGCTGCCGCTCTACTACAGCATCGTGGTGGCCTCCCGCGACAACGCGGCCCTGGCCGACGTCCCACCGCCGCTGCTGCCCGGTGGCAACTTCTTCGCCAACGTCGCCCGCGTCTTCGACACCGTCCCCTTCGCCCTGGCGATGGTCAACTCCGTCCTGGTCTCCGGCTCCGTCGCGATCGCGGTGATGTTCTTCTCCACGCTGGCTGGGTTCGCCTTCGCCAAGCTGCGCTTCCGCGGCCGCAACGCCCTGCTCCTGCTCACCGTGGCGACCATGATGGTGCCGACCCAGCTCGGCATCATCCCGCTGTACATGCTGATGGTGAAGCTGGAGTGGACCGGCACCATGTACGCGCTGATCGTGCCCGCGCTCGTCAACGCGTTCGGCGTGTTCTTCATGACCCAGTACCTCTCCCGGGCGCTGCCGACCGAGCTGCTCGAGGCAGGCCGGGTCGACGGCTGCAGCACCTGGGGCCTGTTCTGGCACGTCGTGCTTCCGACCGCCCGCCCGGCGGCGGCGGTGCTGGGCATGCTCACCTTCATGTCGGTCTGGAACGACTACTTCTGGCCGCTGGTCGTGCTGACCCCGGAGGATCCGACGGTGCAGGTCGCCCTGTCCACGCTGGCCAGCGGATACGTCAACGACTACGTGCTCGGCCTGGCGGGCACCACGCTCGGCACCCTGCCGCTGATGCTGGTGTTCGCTCTTCTCGGTAAACAGATCATCGGAGGAATCATGCAGGGAGCGGTGAAGGGATGACCGTCGTCGGCACTCGGGGGGCCACCCTTACGGAAGGGCGTGCGGACTTCCCCACCGGTTTCGTCTGGGGCGCGGCCACCGCGTCCTACCAGATCGAGGGGGCCGTGCGCGAGGACGGCCGCGAGCCCTCGATCTGGGACACCTTCTCGCGTACCCCGGGCAAGGTCGCCGGGGGCGACACCGGCGACGTGGCGTGCGACCACTACTTCCGTCACGCCGACGACGTCTCGCTGATGAGCGAGCTGGGCCTGGCGGCGTACCGGTTCTCGGTGGCCTGGCCCAGGGTCCAGCCGCACGGGAGCGGCCCTGTCAACGCGCGGGGCCTCGACTTCTACAGCCGCCTGGTGGACCGGCTGCTGGAGGCGGGCATCACGCCGTACGCCACCCTCTATCACTGGGATCTTCCGCAGGCGCTGGAGGACGCGGGGGGCTGGCCCGAGCGCGACACCGCCTACCGGTTCGCCGAGTACGCGGCGGCCGTGTACGCGCGGCTGGGGGATCGCGTCCACAACTGGACGACCCTCAACGAGCCGTGGGTGGCGGCCTTCCTCGGCTACGGCAACGGGGTGCACGCGCCCGGCAGGACCGACCCCGCGGCGGCCTTCCGCGCGGCCCACCACATGCTGCTGGGACACGGGCTGGCGGCACGGGCGCTCCGCGAGGCGGGCGCGCGGGAGATCTCGCTGGTCCTCAACCTGTCGCCGGTGATCACCCCGGCCCAGGTGGCCGATCCGGGGGCCGCGCCCTCGGCGGCGGACGCGGAGGCGGTCGGCCGGATCGACACCCTGCTGACCAGGCAGTTCATCGACCCTGCGGTACGCGGGGAGTATCCCGCCGAGTTCCTCGACATCGTCGGGCGCAACGGTGGCGTCGACCACATCCGGGACGGCGACCTGGCGATCATCAACCAGCCGATCGACCTGCTGGGTATCAACTACTACAACCCATGCGTGGTGGAGTCGGGTCCCGGCCAGGCGGCCGACGCGGCGTGGCCGGGCAGCGAGGACATCAGGTTCTGCCCGGCGGACGGCGTGCCGGCCACCGCGATGGGCTGGCCGATCGTGCCGAACGGGCTCTCCCGCCTGCTGGTGCGGCTCTCCGACGACTACCCGGAGGTCGGCCTGATCATCACCGAGAACGGCGCGGCATTCGACGACGTCGTGGAGGACGGCCGCGTTCACGACGCGCGCAGGACCGACTATCTGGACGGCCACCTGCGCGCCGTGCACGCCGCGATCGCGGACGGGGCGGACGTGCGTGGTTACCTGGTCTGGTCGCTGCTGGATAATTTCGAATGGGCCGAGGGGTACCGGCGGAGATTCGGGATCGTACATGTCGACTTCGCCACCCAGCGGCGCCTGCTCAAGGACAGCGCGCTCTGGTACCGCGAGGTCATCGCGCGCAACGGACTGTAGGGGAACACGATGAAACGTCCCACCCTGGAGGCGGTCGCCGCCCGTGCCGGGGTCTCCCGGTCGACCGTCTCCCGGGTGGTGAACGGCCAGACCACGGTCACCGCCGACATCCGAGAACTGGTCATGCGCGCGGTGAACGAGCTCGGCTACGTCCCCAACGGGGCGGCGAGGAACCTGGCGACCCAGCGGACCAACTCGGTCGCGCTGGTCGTCTCGGAGTCGCCGAACCGGGTGTTCTCCGACGATCCGATGTTCTCCACGGTCATCCGCTCGGCCAGCCTGGAGCTGGAGGCCGTCAACAAGCAGGTCGTGCTGCTGCTGGCCGGGTCGCCGGAGAGCCATGCCCGGGTGGAGCACTACATAGCCGGCGGTCACGTCGACGGCGTCATGCTCGTGTCGAGCCACGGCGCCGACCCGCTGCCGGTCGCGCTCACCCGGCTGCGCGTCCCGGTCGTCTCCTACGGCAGGCCGGCCGTGCCGGTCGCGATGCCCTACGTCGACAACGACAACGTCGCCGGCGCCGCCACCGCCGTGCGGCACCTGCTGGAGCGGGGCAGGCGGCGCATCGCCACCATCGCGGGACCGTTGGACATGATCGGCGGCCAGGACCGGCTGGCCGGATACCGAGAGGTGCTCCGCGACTCCGACCGCCGCTCGATCATCGCGGTCGGCGACTTCACCCGGGAGTCCGGGGCGGTCGCGATGCGGCAGCTGCTCGCCGACGACCCGGAGCTCGACGCGGTCTTCGCCGCCAACGACCTGATGGCGATCGGCGCCATGCACGCGCTCCGCCAGGCGGGGCGGCAGATCCCCGGTGACGTCGCGATCGTCGGCTACGACGACATAGAGGCCGCCCGCTACACCGACCCGCCGCTCACGACCATCCACACCCCGCACGCCGAGCAGGCCGCGGCCATGGTCCGTCTCCTGCTCGGCCTCCTCGACGGGGGGCCCGCCGAAACCGTGATCGTCTCCACCGAACTGGTCGTCAGGGCGTCGTCGTAGATCCCCGGACGATCAGCTCGGTGGGGAGCATCACCTGTGCCTTCTCCTCCAGGTCGAGCACCATGCGGGCGAGCCTCCGCCCCATCTCGACGGTCGGCTGCCTGACCGTGGTCAGCGAGGGTTCGGTGTAGGACGCGGCGGGGATGTCGTCGAAGCCGACCACCGCGACGTCGCCGGGGACCTGCCGTCCCGCCTGGCGCAGGGCGGTAAGCGCGCCCAGTGCCATCAGGTCGTTGGCCACGAACACCGCGTCGAGCTCCGGGTCGTCGGCGAGCAGCTGCCGCATCGCCGACGTACCCGACTCGCGGGTGAAGTCGCCGACCGCGACGATGGAGCGGCGGTCGGAGTCGCGGAGCACGGCACGGTAGCCGTTGAGCCGGTCGATCCCGGCGATCATGTCCTGCGGTCCCGCGATGGTCGCGATCCGGCGGCGCCCCTGCTCCACCAGGTGCCGCACCGCACGCTCGGCGCCGCCGACGTTGTCCATGTCCACGTACGGCAGGCTGCTGGGCACGCTGGGCCTGCCGCTGCACACCACCGGCACGCCGCGCCTGGCGAGGATGCCGGGCAGCGGGTCGGTTCCGTGCATCGAGGCGATGATCACGCCGTCCACGTGGCCGTTGGTGGCGTAGCGCTCGACCCGCTGGTAACCGCCGGCCAGGCCGGTGAGCATCAGCACGAGCTGCTTGTCGGCCTCCTCGATCTCCATGCTGACCCCCCGGATGATCCCGGAGAAGGTGGGATCCTCGGAGAAGACCCGGGTCGCCGGTTCGGGGAAGACGAGAGCGATCGAGTCGGCCCGTTGGGTGACCAGGCTCCGCGCCGCCTGGTTGGGCACGTAGCCCAGCTCGTCCACGGCACGGTTGACCGCCTCGCGGATCTCCGGCGCCACGCGCGTGGAGCCGTTGACCACGCGTGAGGCGGTCGCCCGGGACACACCGGCCCGGGCGGCCACCTTCTCCAGGGTTGGACGGGCCCTCACAGTCCGTTCCGGCGTACTACCTTGCTGTACCACAGGGCACTGTCCTTGGGGGTACGGCGTTGGGTTCCGTAATCGACATGTACGACGCCAAAGCGTTTGCGGTAGCCTTCGGCCCACTCGAAGTTGTCCAGCAGGGACCAGACGAGGTAACCGCGTAGGTCCGCACCACCCTCGATGGCCGCGTGCGCCGCGCGCAGGTGCCCGTCGAGATAGGAGAGGCGGCCGACGTCGTGCACCTCGCCGTTCTCGACGACGTCGTCGTAGGCGGCGCCGTTCTCGGTGATGATCAGTGGGGTGCCCGGATAGTCGCGCGAGAGCCGCAGGAGCAGATCGGTCAGGCCGAACGGCTGGACCGGCCAGCCCATCGCGGTCTTCGGCGCGTCGGCGAGGCCGAAGGCGATGCCCTCGCTGCCCGGGTAGACGGGGTTGGCGGGCTCACCGGTGCGGGCGGCCACGGTCTGCGGGTGGTAGTAGTTCACGCCCAGCAGGTCGATCGGCTGGCTGATGGTCTCCAGATCCCCGTCCCGCACGAAGGACCAGTCGGTGAAACGGCGGGCCCGCTCCACGACGTCGGCGGGATACTCGCCGCGGAGCACCGGGTCCAGGAAGATCCGGTTCTGCAGGCCGTCGACGAGCTCGGTCGCCGCGACGTCGTCGCCGAGCACGGGGGCGAGGTTGAGCGTGATGCCGACCTTGGTGGCGCCCGAGGCACGCAGTGCCTGGACGGCCAGGCCGTGGCCGAGCAGCAGGTGGTGGGCGGCGGCGAAGCCCAGCGCGGGATCGGCGAGGCCGGGAGCGTGGATGCCCGAGGCGTAGCCGAGGAAGGCCGAGCACCAGGGCTCGTTCAGGGTGGTCCAGGTCTCGACCCGGTCACCCAGCCGGCCGTGCGCGATCGCGGCGTAGTCGGCGAAGTGCGCGGCGGTCTCCCTGCTGGTCCAGCCACCGAGATCCTCCAGGGTCTGCGGCAGGTCCCAGTGGTAGAGCGTCACGATCGGGGTGATGCCCGCGCCGAGGAGTTCGTCGACGAGGCGGTCGTAGAAGTCCAGACCGCGCGGGTTCACCGGGCCCGAGCCGTCGGGCTGCAGGCGGGGCCAGGAGATGGAGAAGCGGTAGGCCGCGAGGCCGAGGTCGCGCATGATGGCGACGTCCTCGGGATAGCGGTGGTAGTGGTCGCATGCGACGTCACCGGTGTGGCCCGAGTAGACCTTGCCAGGGGTCCGGGAGAAGGTGTCCCAGATCGAGGGCCCCCTGCCATCGTCCCGGGCGGCGCCCTCGATCTGGTAGGCCGCGGTCGCGGCACCCCAGACGAAGCCCTCGGGAAACCTCAGCACGCCGGAGTCCCGAAGGTCGTAGGACTTTTCGGCGGACATGGTCATGTCCTCACCGTCCCATTCTGTGTGGCTGTTCCGTGAGAGCGCTCTCACGAGCATCACGGTAGCGCACGGATCGTGTCAAGAAAAATGAGACTGTAACCGTAATATCACAGTTCTTGACATTGAGTGGTGTGCGGACAATTCTTCCAGAGAGCGCTCTCTCACTCCCCGGCAATGTACATATGGAGGAAGGTCCATGTCGCTCCTCTCTCGGCCCAATCGTGCCGTCCTGGTGGCGGGCACTATAGGGCTGGCGCTGGTCGCCACCGCATGCGGATCCACGGAGGCCAAGCCATCGGCGGGCGGCGGCAGCAGCACGTCCCCCGAATGCGCCGCCTTCAGCCAGTACGGTAAGCACGAGGGCAAGACCGTCAGCATCTACTCGCCGATCCGCGACACGGAGGCCGACCTCTTCGAGCAGGCGTGGAAGCCGTTCGCCCAGTGCACCGGCATCAAGATCACATACGAGGGCACCGGCGAGTTCGAGGCCCAGATCCAGGTCCGCGCGGACGGCGGCAACCCCCCCGACATCGCCTTCTTCCCCCAGCCGGGACTGCTGGAGCGCTTCGCCAAGGCCGGCAAGCTCAAGCCCGCCTCCGAAGAGGTCAAGAAGCTCACCGGCGAGGGCTGGTCTGCGGACTGGGCCAAGTACGCCACGGTCGACGGCACCTTCTACGGCGCCCCGCTGGGCGCCAGCGTGAAGTCCTTCGTGTGGTACTCGCCGAAGATGTTCACCGAGAAGGGCTGGGCCGTCCCCAAGACCTGGGACGAGCTCATGACGCTCAGCACCACGATCGCCGGCACCGGCATCAAGCCGTGGTGCGCGGGCATCGAGTCCGGTGACGCGACCGGCTGGCCGGCCACCGACTGGATCGAGGACATCCTGCTCCGGGAGATCGGCCCCGAGGGCTACGACGACTGGGTGGGCCACAAACTGCCGTTCAACGACCCCAAGGTCGTCGCGGCGGTGGACAAGGTCGGCGCGATCCTCAAGAACGACAAGTTCGTCAACGGCGGCTACGGCCCGGTCAAGTCGATCGCCAGCACCGCCTTCCAGGAGGGCGGCGTCCCGATCACCGAGGGCAAGTGCGCCCTGCACCGCCAGGCGTCCTTCTACGCCAACTTCTGGCCCGAGGGCACCAAGGTCGCCGAGGACGGCGACGTGTTCGCCTTCTACCTGCCGGGCAACGACCCGGCCAAGAAGCCGGTGCTCGGTGCGGGCGAGTTCGTGGCGGCCTTCGCCGACCGTCCCGAGGTCCAGACCGTCCAGGCCTACCTCGCCTCCGCGGAGTTCCCCGCCGCCCGGATGAAGCTGGGCACCTACGTCACCGCCCGCAAGGGCGTCGACCCGACCAATGCCCAGAACCCGATCGACAAGCTCTCCATGGAGATGCTGCAGGACCCGAGCACGATCTTCCGCTTCGACGGCTCGGACCTGATGCCGGCCGCGGTGGGCGCGGGCACGTTCTGGAAGGGCATGACCGACTGGATCAACGGCAAGGACACCAAGACGGTCCTCGACTACATCGAGGCCTCCTGGCCCAAGTCCTGACATAACTCGATAGGTCCGGTCCCGCGTGATGCGGGACCGGACCGTCGTTCCCCCCGGCCCGATCCTCCCGGGAGATCCTCCGATGGACTTCGACTTCGCCGCCGAACTGCCCAAACTCGTCCAACTGCTGATCGGCGTCGCCGCGTTCCTCGTGGTGGTCGCGGTGATACTGGTGCTGGTCGACCGCGTCCCGATGCGACGGCGCGCCTGGACCCACGCCGCCATCCTGCTGCTGCCCGCCATCCTGCTGCTCACCATCGGCCTGGTCATCCCGGCCGTGCGGACCACCCTGCTGTCGTTCATGAGCGGTGACGGCAAGCAGTGGGTGGGCATGGACAACTACGGCTGGATGTTCACCCAGCCGGAAGCGGTGACCGTACTGCGCAACACCCTGATCTGGGTGCTGCTCGTCCCGCTGCTGGTGACCTCGGTCGGCCTGGTCTACGCCGTCCTGGTGGACCGCACCCGCTTCGAGGCGCTCGCCAAGTCGCTGGTCTTCCTGCCGATGGCGATCTCCTTCGTCGGCGCGGGCATCATCTGGCGCTTCGTCTACGCCTACCGCTCCGAGGAGCAGGACCAGATCGGCCTGCTCAACCGGCTCGTGGTCGCCGTCGGCGGCGAGCCGCAACAGTGGCTCCAGGAACCCCCGCTCAACACGCTCTTCCTGATCGTGGTCATGGTCTGGATCCAGGCGGGCTTCGCCACGGTGGTGCTCTCCGCGGCCATCAAGGGCATCCCCGCCGAGATCGTCGAGGCCGCCAAGCTGGACGGTGCCACCCCGCTGCAGATGTTCTTCAGGGTGACGCTGCCCTCCATCCGCTCGGCCATCGTGGTCGTGGTGGTCACCCAGTCGATCGGCACGCTCAAGCTGTTCGACATCGTCCGCACCATGACCGGCGGTCAGTTCGACACCAGCGTCATCGCCAACGAGATGTACAACCAGGCCTTCCGGTACGGCGAGACGGGCAAGGGCGCGGCCCTCGCGGTCTTCCTGTTCGTACTGGTCACCCCAATCGTGATCTACCAGATCCGCCAGCGCAGGGAGGCCCTGAGGTGACCGGGCGAGCAGGCTGCGCGAGCACGCCCCGGACGAAGGAGGCCACGTGGCCACGTTGACCCAGACCGCGCTGCGGACCCGGGTGGAGAACGCGCCGCAACGCGTACGGCGGCGGCTGAGCGGCCGGGTCGCCAGTGCCGTCGCGATCGTCATCGCCGTCCTGTGGACCACCCCGACCTTCGGCCTGCTGCTCTCCTCGCTGCGCCCGGAGGACCAGATCAAGACCACCGGCTGGTGGACGTTCTTCTCCGATCCGCAGATCACGCTGGAGAACTACCAGCAGGTCCTGTTCGGCACCTCCTCGTCGTCCGGCCAGATGATGAGCTTCCTGATCAACTCGATCGTCATCACGATCCCGTCGGTGCTCTTTCCGCTGGCGCTGGCCACCTTCGCGGCGTACGCGCTGGCCTGGCTGCCGTTCCGCGGGCGCGAGTGGATCTATATCGGCGTCTTCGCGCTGCAGATCGTGCCGCTGCAGATGTCACTCGTGCCGCTGCTGTCGTTCTTCTCCGAGGGCGTGACCCTTTTCGGCCTCCAGCTGCTGCCGGCCTGGGACCTGGAGGGCCCGGCCCGCTTCGTCCAGGTCTGGTTCGCCCACACCTGCTTCGCCCTGCCACTGGGCGTCTTCCTGCTGCACAACTTCATGTCCGAGCTCCCCGGCGAGCTCATGGAGGCGGCCAGGGTGGACGGGGCCAGTCACGGGAAGGTGCTGCGCACGATCGTCCTCCCGCTGGTCGGACCCGCGCTGGCCACCTTCGCCATCTTCCAGTTCCTCTGGGTCTGGAACGACCTGCTGGTGGCCCTGATCTTCGCCGGCGGCACTCCGGACAGCGCCCCGATGACGGTGCGGCTGGCGCAGATGGCGGGCACCAAGGGCAACGAGTGGCAACGCCTGACCTCGGGCGCGTTCGTCTCGCTGATCATCCCGCTGATCGTCTTCCTGTCGATGCAGCGCTACTTCGTCCGTGGCCTGCTCGCCGGCAGCGTCAAGGGCTGACCGGCCCCGGGCTCTCCTCGATCCGGGTGTTCACACACGCGGTGAACACCCGGATAAAGAGAGCGAGATGCCCAGGCATTTCCGACAAATCTGGAAAATGCCCTATTCTGTCGCACGTTCTCTTCGGAGTTTCGTGTCCGGGGTCAGCGAACGGGCTTCCATCGCCACCTGATGTCCCCGCTGGCCTTTATGCACCTATATTTCTTGTTCGTCACCTTCGCGTATCCGTATTTGCCGTGCGCGGCCGCCGGGCAGAACGCGCCCGGTGTGATGCATCGCCAGACCTGACCGTCGCGCCGGTAGGCGCATCCGGCAGTCGAGGTCGCGACGGGCGCGGAAACCGTGGTGGCGGCGTGGACGGCACCGACCGCAGTCGGCGCGATCATGGCGCTGCCGACCAGGGCGGCGACGGCGAGCAAACGTCTCAACAAGCAGGGCTCCTGAAAAATGGGAATGTGCCGCTTGTGAGACGTCTTGGGCAAAGGACTGGTTGACCGGAAAATCAGGCTTTGTTGGAGTGCTTTCGCTGGGAATCCGGATCATTATGCTTAGCAAGTGGATTGCCGGTTTTGTCTGGCAGTTGAATCGCTCCCGTTGTGGTTCCGGTGTTCGAAACGGTCAGGGATCGGCCGTCGCCCACCTCACCGGAGGGAGGCGAGAAGCGGGAGCGGAGGGGGCAGGTTCGGATTCCCGGCGGACCTCCGGGGCGAAGAACGATGTGCCACGCGCCTTTTCTGCCGCCCCTGCGGCTCCGATACGCCCCTGGTGCGGGCGTACCGGGTGTGTTTCAGGAGCGGGGCTGTTCCGGAGCGGGCCGGTCCACGGTGCTCGGCGGCGTGGGGGCGGGGACGTCCGGGGCGGAGGTGACCGGCCTGGCCGGAGGCGGAGTCGAGATGGCCGGGCGCGCGGAGAGGTCGGGAGTGACCGGCTGCGGGGGGAGGTCGGAGGTGACCGGGCGACCGGAGAGACCGGGGGCGGTCGGCTGCGGGGGGAGATCCGTGGTGAGCGGCTGCGCGGGGGTGGAGTGGCCGGGGGCGGTGGTCTGCGCGGCGGCGGGGTCGTACATGCCGGCCGACGGCGGGACCTCCACGACGACGGTGTCGGCCGGACCGGGGAGCGACGACTCCAGGATGGCGCGGGCGTGGTCCAGGTGCGAGGCCGTGACCAGCACGTCGTAGCGGCCGGCGACGATCGCGCTGCGCGAGGCGAAGTCCCGCTTGCCGCCGGTGAAGACGTGGTTGATGAATCCGAACGCGGCGCCCATCACGGCGCCCCACAGGGCGGCCCAGAGCACGAGCACGATGAACGACAGCGTGGTCGAGGTGAACAGCCCGAGGAACATCCCGACCACGGCGCCGAAGGCCGCGCCGCTGCCCGCTCCGGTGAGGGCGGCCCGGCCATTGGTCACCCTGCCGGTGACGGTCTCCTCGAGTTTCAGGTCGCTGCCGACGATCGCCACGTTCTCGACGGGAAATCCCGCGTCGGAGAGCCCGTCCACGGTTCGCTGCGCCGCGAGGTAGTTGTCGTAGCCTGCCAGGACCCTCCGGTCCACCACGACCTGCGTGTCCAGGCCGGTGGGCGTCTCGTTCATGGGTACTCGCCTTTCGGGGGTGGGGGACGACTCGACGGTCGGACTACCCCGTGACCGGGGGAGGATGCCTGCCGGTATCGGCATCTTGTCGTGTGTGGCGACTCCGGGCGGGGCAGCGCGGTGCGAGCCCGGTGCCGGTCACCGGCGAGGGCGGACGGTGATGACCCACGGGGGACTGCGATTACCGCTACCGCTGGGGACGGGGGTGGGCGCCGCGGGGACGGCGGCGCCTCACCCCGGCGGGTGAGCTACCAGCTCTGGTGGAGCGGCATGCCCTCGGTGTAGCCGGACGCGCTCTGCACACCGATCACCGCGCGCTCGTGGAACTCCTCCAGTGTGGAGGCGCCCGCGTAGGTGCACGAGGAGCGCAGGCCGGCCACGATGGCGTCGATCTGGTCCTCGACGCTGGGCATGGCCGGGTCGAGATACATCCTGGAGGTGGAGATGCCCTCCTCGAACAGTGCCTTGCGGGCCCGCTCGAAGGGGGAGTCCTCGGCGGTGCGCAGCATCACCGCGCGGGCCGAGGCCATCCCGAAGTTCTCCTTGTACTTGCGCCCGTCGGGGGCGGTACGGGTGTCGCCGGGCGACTCGTAGGTACCGGCGAACCAGGAGCCGATCATCACGTTGGACGCCCCGGCGGCCAGGGCCAGGGCCACGTCGCGGGGGTGGCGGACGCCGCCGTCGGCCCACACGTGGCGGCCCAGCCTGCGGGCCTCGGCGGAGCACTCCAGCACGGCGGAGAACTGCGGGCGGCCCACGCCGGTCATCATCCGGGTGGTGCACATGGCCCCGGGGCCGACGCCGACCTTCAGGATGTCGGCTCCCGCGTCGACCAGGTCGCGCACGCCCTCGGCGGTGACGACGTTGCCCGCCGCGACGGGTACGCCGGGGTCGAGCGCGCGGACCGCCCGCAGGGCGCTGATCATCTTCTCCTGGTGGCCGTGGGCGGTGTCCACCACCAGGCAGTCCACCCCGGCGTCGAGGATCTCCTTGGCCCTGGCGGCCACGTCGCCGTTGACGCCGACGGCCGCGGCGACGCGGAGCCTGCCCGAGTCGTCGACCGCGGGCTGATACAGGGTGGCGCGCAGCGCGCCGGTCCTGGTCAGGATGCCGACCAGCCGGCCGTCGCCGTCCACGACCGGGGCGAGCCGGTGGCGGCCCTCGTGGAGGCGATCGAAGACCTCGCGCGGGTCGAGCCCGGCGGGCAGGGTGAGCAGGTTGTCGGACATCACCCGGGAGAGCTGCGTGTACATGTCCACGCCGGAACAGTCGCCCTCGGTGACCACGCCGACCGGGCGGTTCTCCCAGTCGACGACGATGATCGCGCCGTGGGCCCGTTTGGGCAGCAGGTTGAGCGCCTCGCCGACGGTGTCGTGCGGGGTGAGCGTCAGCGGTGTGTCGTGGACCAGGTCGCGCTTCTTGACCCAGTCGACGACGCCTGCGACCACGTCGATCGGGATGTCCTGCGGGATCACGGTGATGCCGCCTCGGCGCGCGACGGTCTCGGCCATCCGCTTTCCCGCCACGGCCGTCATGTTGGCGACCACGACGGGGATGGTGGTCCCGGTGCCGTCCCTGCTGGAGAGATCGACGGCGAGCCGTGAGCCGACGGAGGAGAGCGACGGGACCATGAACACGTCGCTGTAGGTCAGGTCGTAGGCCGGTACCGACTCATTGAGAAATTTCACGTTATTCCACCTTATCCCGCGAATTGCCAGAGGTGAGCGTTCCCCCTTTCCATGCTCTCCAAGAGGATCCAGCAGGTCGGAGCGGAGGCTAAGATCCGGTTTGCGTGAATAATCGGTGGCCAAGAGGAGGCGTTGTGATCCTGGTTGATCGGCCCGAGATGCTCGTAGTAGGTCATGCCGTACGAACGTCGAAGGCCGACGAGATGGAGCCGGGTCGGGGGAGGCTCCGCGCGCTGTGGGCGAGGGCGGGGGCCCCCGGAGCCTTCGCGCATGTGCCGGGACGGGTCGACGAGAACATCTACGCCGTGCTCACCGACTACGAGAGCGACCACAACGGCGCCTACACCCAGATCGTCGGGGTCGCCGTGCGCAGTGCCGCGGCGCTGCCCGAGGGCATGGTGGCGGTACGGGTGCCGGGGGTGCCCTCGCTGAAGCTGGAGGCCAGAGGGCCGATGCCGGACGCGCTGACCGAGGAGTGGCAGCGGCTGTGGAAGCACACCGAGTCGGGAGGAACCCCGCCGAGGGCCTTCACCACCGACGTGGAGGTGCACCACCCCGGGGGCGCGGACATCTACGCGGCGGTCCTGTCCCCGATGCGCTGAGCGGTTCGGCGCGGCTCATGTCGCGCCGGGCGAGCCGGGGCGGGTTCAGTCGTCGTCGTTCGGCGGGTCGGGCAGCCGCCAGCCGGAGATGATCAGTGGCAGTACGAAGTGCGTCAGGAACAGTGCGATCGTCACGGAGACGAGCGCGTCCCATGGCAGGGAGTGGTCGCGGCCCCGGGCGATGCCCACCCCGATGGCGACGGCGGCGAGCGCGACCAGGATGCCGGTCGTGACGCGGTGGGCGATGGCGACCGTCCGCAGGCGCTCGCCCACCTGACGCTCGTCCAGGTCGCGCTCGCGCAACTCGACGACACCACGGGTGGCGACGTTGAGCAGGCTGACGGCCGGTAGGTAGACGACCGTCGCGATCGCCAGCAGGGCGAGGCCGGCCAGGGCGCCCCTGTCGTCCCGGGGAACGGCCCAGGAGATGGCCGCGTCCACCCACAGCAGCGATATCGCGAGGACCACCGCCGAGGCGAGCAGCCGCCTGCGGCCCCGGGTGGCGTACCAGCCGGGCAGGTAGTCGCGCTGCATGATCTCAACGCGGGTCGGGAGCTTGCCTTTTTTCTGGGTGTTCATCACTCCACCTGACTAGTTGCTGCCGAGCCGCGGGAACGGCTTGAGGGAGAAGACGACTTCCAGCGGCACCTCGAAGTGTTCGGCGATGCGCAGGGCGAGGAACAGGCTGGGGCTGTATTCGCCGCGCTCCAGGTAGCCGATCGTCTGGTAGTGGACCCCCAGTGCGGCGGCCAGATCCTTGCGCGAGATCCCGCGCTCGGCTCTCAGCACCGAGATCCGGTTGTACACGTCCTCCGAAGGCATTCGGGCGGGTCTCCCGGCGCTCAGGAGACCCGCCCGGCCGATGGCCGGGCCTGGTCGTGGGGGACGAGGGGCTCGTTCCGGAGTCGCGGATCGACGCCCCGCGCCACCTCGGTCGCCTCGCACGCCGCCTGTGGTTTCTGACCGTTCGGTGCAGTACTCATGTGTGCGAATGTAGTACACCTACTACATTTGAATCAACACCTACGACGAAAAGCGGCACGTCTATGGCAGACGTGCCGCTGGTGAGGTGGCCGAGCCGATCGGAAGACGGGGGGCGGGTCGGGCCGGTGGGCGGGGAGGCGCGTTCAGCGGGGTTTCAGGACGGCTGGGAAGGAGACGACCACCGGGGGCGCGCGTTCAGCGAGGTTCCAGGACGATCGGGAAGGAGGTGACCCCCCGGACGAAGGCGTTGGGCAGGATGCGCGGGCCCCGCTCGTCCGCCCGGGCGGCCGAACCGATCCGGCGGACGAACTCCTCGAAGAAGATCCGCAGTTCCAGCCGGGCCAGTGCCGCCCCCAGGCAGAAGTGGGTGCCGAGACCGAAGGCGATGTGGCCGCCACCGGGACGGGTCACATCGAAGACGTCCGGGTCCGTGAAGACCGAGGGGTCCCGGTTGGCGGAGCCGTACATCAGCAGGACCTGACCGCCCGCGGGGATCCGCCGGCCGTGCAGGACCGTGTCGCGGGTGGCGCTCCGGCACATGTTGAGGATCGGGGTGGTCCAGCGGATGAACTCCTCGACGGCGTTTCCGATCAGCGAGGGGTCCTCGCGCAGCATCCGCCACTGCTCGGGGTGGTCGATCAGCGCGCCGATGGCGGTGGCGATGACGGTCCTGGTGGTCTCGGCGCCGCCGTCGAGCAGCAGCAGCGCCTCGTTGGCCAGGTGGTCGTCGTCGTAGCCGGCCTCCCGGCTCCAGATCGACGTCAGATCGTCGCGCGGGCAGCCGCGCCGCTCGGCGGCCAGTTCCAGGACGGCGGTGGCGAACTCCCCGGCGGCGACGGCGGCCTCATGAGTGACATAGCGCAGGCCGCCCCCGGCCGCGACCGTCGTCTCCGACCAGTGCACCAGCTCCGGCCAGCGTTCCTCGGGGAAGCCGAGCAGCCAGCCGATCATCCGGCCCGGCAGCGGCGCGGCCAGCGCGGGCACGGCGTCCACGGCGCGCCTCTCCAGCGCCTCGTCGATGAGTTCGGTGACGACGGCGCGTATCCGGCCGGCGTACCGCTCCGCCACGTGGCGCGGGGTGAAGCGCCGGTAGACCAGGCGTCGGCGTTCGGCGTGTTCCGGGTCGTCCATCCCGATCATCGACGGGTCGCTGGGGAGCTGTGGCCGGTAGCCGCCCGCGTTGGACCACAGTTTCGGATCGCGCTCGATCGCCGAGATGTCGGCGTGCCGGGAGACGCCCCACAGCGCGTTCTCCGCGTCGTGATAGACCGGCGCGTGCTCGCGCAGCCAGGCGTACACCGGTCCGGGGTCGCCGGCGTACATGTCGCCGTCGAGCAGGTCGATCCCGGCGGCACCGGGTGACTCGGGAGACGCGGGCGCCGCCGCGACGCGGCGCCCGATCTCCTGGCCCACCTCTGAGAACGGGCTGGTCATCGAAGATCCCTCCCGAGCCCTTCGAGGCGTCCCGGGAGGGAGGCGGGGCCACCGGCGCCCGCCGCGGTGTGAATGGCGTGATCAAGCATGGTCAGCTCCGGAACATCGGGTGATTGTGCCGAGCCGCCCGATCGGTCGCGCCAACGCGTCCGGGCGAGGTCGTGCCGTCGTCGGATGGGCGGCCCCGCGCCGCCGGGGCTCAGTCCGCCGGCCTCCACAGGGGTTCGGAAATCTCGAAGCCCACGTCCTGGCCCCATTGGTTGCGGTAGCTCACCTCGTGCACCGGGCGGCGGGGCGCGACGCCCCATCGTCCGGTCGGGTAGCCGAAGGTGACCGTGGCGGCCAGGGCCCAGCCCTTGCCCTCGGGCACGCCGAGCACCCGCAGCGTCTCCTCCGCGTGAAAGAGGCCGAGCACGCTGGTCAGCGCGCTGCCCACGCCGTGGGCGCGGGCGGCCAGCTGCGCGTTCCACACCGCGGGGAAGATCGAGCCGCCGGACGGGTCGTTGCGGTTGAACGCGAACAGGAGCAGCGGGTAGCCCTCGAAGTGGTCGGCCAGGTGCTTCGCCGAGTTCAGGACGTTGAGCGTCCGGGTGTCGCCCTCGGCCTCGGCTCTCTCCCGCATCGGACGGTAGTGGCCCTCGAAGAGCTGTCCGAGCGCGTTCCGGTAGAGCGGCCCGAGCCGCTCCTTCACCGCGAGGTCGTCGACCAGCAGGAAGCGCCAGCTCTGTACGTTGCCGCCGCTGGGCGCGCGGACCGCGGCGTCCAGGATGCTCCGCTGGACCTCCTCGGGGATCGGGTCCGGCTTGACCCGGCGCATCGCCCTGGTCGTGTAGAGAGCCTCGAAGACGTCCATCAGGCCAGCACCCCCGCTTCGCGCAGTTCCGCCGCGGCCTCGTCGGACAGGCCCCAGGAGGTCAGATCCGCCAGCCGGGTGGCGGGGGAGAGGTCCTGCTCCGCCACGCCGAGCAGGCGCGGCGCGGGGGCGGGCTGCCGGACGCCGCCGACCTCGACGAACGTGCCCCTGGCCTTGTTGTGCGGATACTCGGCGGCCTCGCCCACCTCCAGGACGGGGGAGACGCACGCGTCGGAGCCGTCGAAGACCGCCTCCCACTCGGCGCGGGTCCTTGATCGGAAGGCCTCGGCCAGCCGCTCGCGAAGCGCGGGCCACTGCTTCCTGTCGTTGCGGTCGGGCAGGTCCTCAAGCCCCATCAGTTTGACCATCTCCGCCCAGAACTGCGGTTCCAACGGGCCGACGGCCAGGTGTTTGCCGTCGGAGGTTTCGTAGGTGTCGTACATCGGCGCGCCGGTGTCGAGCAGGTTCGTGCCGCGCGGGCCCCAGAAGCCGGTCTGCACCCCGTGGTAGAACATCGCGAACAACGTCGCCGCGCCGTCCACCATGGCGGCGTCGATCACCCGGCCCTCACCGGTCCGCTCCCGCTCGATCAGCGCGAGCAGCACGCCGTACGCGAGCATGAGGCCGCCCCCGGCGAAGTCGCCGAGGATGTTGATCGGCGGGGTGGGGCGCTCGCCGTCGCGGCCGAGCATCGACAGCACGCCGGAGACGGCGATGTAGTCGATGTCGTGCCCGGCGGTCGGCGCGAGCGGGCCGTTCTGGCCCCAGCCGGTCATCCGCCCGTAGACCAGGCGCGGGTTGATCGCGTGCAGGTCGTCGGGGCCGATGCCGAGGCGTTCGGCGACCCCGGGCCGGAAGACCTCGATGACCACGTCGGCATGGCGGGCCAGTTCCTTGAACGCGGCCACCCCCTCGGGGGACTTCAGATCCAGGCCGACCGTTCTCTTGCCCCGGTCCATCACGTCGGCGCGTGGGCTGTCGCCCGCCTTGGCGACGACGCTCGCGCGCTCGACGCGCAGCACCTCGGCCCCATGGTCGGCGAGCATCATCCCGGCGAACGGCCCGGGGGCCAGCCCCGCCAGTTCGAGCACGCGGACTCCGGCCAGCGGGCCCTTCCTGGTCACGCGCTCCATCGATATTCTCCTCGGATGCGGTATCGACTCTAGTCCGGTACGGCGCACACAAGCAAGCGCTTGGTGTGGCGTGCGGCCGTTCCCTCCGCCCAAGTAGAACAACATTCGGCTTTCCGTGGCAAGACACATCGCGATGAGTCATGTGGTGCCCGCGCGCGTATGGGAAACTTGCGCCTTCGCCGAATGGGACCTAGGGGTTTTGCGATGACATATCCGCACAGTGAACGGGTGGTCGCTGGGCGCTATCGACTGCTGCGGGAGCTCGGCAGGGGCGGCATGGGCGTCGTCTGGGAGGGCTACGACACCCTCCTCAACCGCTCGGTCGCCGTCAAGGAGGTGCTCCTGCCGCCCAACCTCTCCCCGGCCGAGCACCAGCTCCAGCTGACCCGTACCTCCCGCGAGGCCAGGACCGCGGCCCGGCTCAACCACCGGGGCATCGTGGCGATCTACGACGTGGCGGAGCAGGACGGTCGTCCCTGGATCATCATGGAGCTGGTCAGGGCCCGCGGGCTGGACGAGGTCGGTCTACTGCCGGTGCGCCAGGCCGCCGACATCGGCCGTCAGGTCCTCTCGGCCCTGCGCGCGGCACACGAGGCCGGGATCCTGCACCGCGACGTCAAGCCCAGCAACATCCTGCTGGAGGCCGACGGCCGCGCGGTGCTCTCCGACTTCGGCATCGCCACCATCGAGGGCGACACCTCGCTGACCCAGACCGGCATGGTGACGGGCTCGCCGAGCTTCCTGCCGCCCGAGCGCGCCACCGGCACCGACGCGGGCCCCTGGTCCGACCTGTGGGCACTCGGCGCCACCCTCTACGCGGCACTGGTCGGGCACGGCCCCTTCGAACGCCGAGACGCCATCGCCACCCTCGGCGCGCTCCTCACCGAGGAGCCCGACTTCGGCAGGGTGCCCCTGGAGATGCGCGCGGTGCTCACCGGCATGCTCCAGCGCGAGCCCGCCCACCGGCTGACCGCCCAGCAGGCCGACGCCATGCTGGCGGAGGTCCTTGACGACCCGTCGGCCGCGGCCCGGCGCACCGGGGAGAGGGCGATCCACCGTACGGCACGGACCGCTGAGAATCCGCGCGGCGCCGGGGAGTGGGACAGGCGCGAGACCGAGACCTCGCCCGCGTCCGGCCGCCGGCGCGGTGCGGGGCGGCGCGGCGGCCGGATCCCACTGGTCCTGGCGGCCGTCGTGCTCCTGGCCGCCGGTGGCGCCGTCGCGGCCGTGGCGATGTCACAGCCGGAATCGCAGCCGGTGGCGCGCGCCGAGCCCGCCCCCGCGGAGGCGACGCCCGAACCGGTGGAGGAGACCAGGCCCCGGACGCCCACCCCGAGTCCCACCCCCACTCCCACCAGGACCAGAGCGGTGGTGCCCACCGGAGGGTTGAAGGTGTGGCGGGCCCGTCCGCCGGAGAACTGGTCCATCAGTTATCCGGCCGGCTGGAACGGCGACTGGGCGGCCGAGACGGGCTACACCCAGTGGCTGCGCAAGGACGGGGCCGCCCACCTGTCGGTGGAGGTGCTGGAGGCGAACGCCGACGGTCTGGCCTCCCTCCAGGAGATCGTCAAGGAGAACGTGGGCCAGTGGAGCGAGATCCACTCCGAGGACACGGCGAAGATCCCCCTGGCCTACGGCTCCGGACTTCAGTGGGAGTTCACCTGGAGCATGAAGGACAACGGCGGAGCCCCCTGGGCCACGGCCGGGGTGACCTACCACGAGGTGCAGCGTTTCATCGAGGTGGGCGATACGGTCATGCTGCTCAGCTGGACCACCCACGACGACGACTGGGATGCCCAGCGGTCCCTCATGAACCGGGTGTTCGGCAGTTTCCACCCCCGCGGAGGCGAGTGACATGACCTGGAAGGTGCTCGCGCTACCGCCGCTCCCCGAGGGGGCGGTGCGCAACCTGCTCGGCTCGCTGGGCGACCGGGTCGCGGTGTCGGTCCCCGCGGCCCGCGACCGGGAGTCGCTGCTCGCCGCGCTCGGCGAGGCCGAGATCGTGGTCGGTGACTGGAGCGGCGAGCTCGTCCTGGACGCCGAGGCGGTCAGGTCCGCCCCGAACCTGGCGTTCGTGCAGCAGCCGTCGGTGGGCGTGGACGGCCACGACCTCGCCGCGCTCGCCGAGGCCGGCGTGCCGCTGGCCAACACCGCGGGGGTGAGCGCGACAGGGGTGGCCGAGTGGTGCTTCGCGGCCGCGCTCGCACTGTCGCGGCGGCTGATGGAGGCCGACGCCGCGGTCCGCGCCGGCCGCTGGCCGCAGCTGGATCTCGGGCCCACCGAGCTGTACGGCTCGCGTGTCGGCATCGTCGGTTTCGGCCCGATCGGCGAGACCTGCGCGCGGATGTTCGCCGCCCACGGGTGCGAGGTCTCCTACTGGACGCGCACGCCGCGCGAGGTGCCCTACACCTACCGGGGGCTCGCCGAGCTGGTCGCGAGCTCCCAGGTCCTCGTCCTGGTCATCCCGCTGGTGGAGGGGACCAGGAGGCTGATCGACCCGTCCCTGATGCCCGCGGGCTCGCTGCTCGTCAACGCGGCCCGGGGGCAGGTGGTCGACTCGGCGGCGCTGCTGTCGGCCCTGGAGTCGGGGCACCTGGGCGGCGCCGCGCTCGACGTGTTCGACACCGAGCCGCTGCCGCCGGACGACCCGCTGCGGAGCAGTCCCAGGGTCCTGCTCTCACCGCATGTGGCGGGGGTGACCCCGCAGTCGACCGGCCGCCTGATCCGTTGCGTGCTGGACAACCTGGAGGCCGCGATCGACGGCCGCCCGGTGACGAACGTGGTCAACGGGGTTGATCCGGTGGTCGGACGCAGGTTCCTGGAAGGACAGTCGTAGAGTTTTCCAGTGTTTAACGCGCCCCGCCTGGCTCCGGAGACATCCGAGATATAACGTGCCTAGGGGCGATCTTTCCAACGATGGTCATGGGGGTGATTACCGTGCGACAGATGACAGAAATGTCAGCGCACCGGCAAGCGGTGGAGCAGATCAGGGATTCCTACGCCGCCATTCCCGGCGACGCGGTGCCCCGGCTCTCCAAGGCCACCACGAACCTGTTCCGCTTCAGAGAGGGCGCCCGGTCGGCGAAGCTTTCCGCCAGGGACCTGGACCAGGTCATCGCGGTCGATCCGGAGACGATGACCGCCGAGGTCCAGGGGATGACCACCTACGAGCACCTGGTGGACGCCACGCTCGCCCACGGGCTCATGCCGTACGTGGTGCCGCAGCTGAAGACGATCACGCTGGGCGGGGCGGTGACGGGGCTCGGCATCGAGTCCACCAGTTTCAGGGACGGGTTGCCGCACGAGTCGGTGGAGGAGCTGGAGATCCTCACCGGCGACGGAAGGATCGTCGTGGCCCGCGACGACAACGAGCACCGCGACCTGTTCCGGGCGTTCCCCAACTCCTACGGCACGCTTGGCTACGCCCTGCGGATCCGGATCAAGCTCAAGCCCGTCCAGCCGTACGTCAGGCTGACCCACATCCCGTTCGGGGACGCCGACAAGTGCATGCTCGCGATGCGCGAGATCTGTGACAGCGGCGAGTACGAGGGCGAGCGCGTCGACTTCGTGGACGGCACGTTCTTCGGTCCGGGCGAGCTCTACATCACCGTGGGACGCTTCGCCGAGCGTGCTCCGTACCTGTCCGACTACACCGGGATGCGCATCTACTACCGGTCGATCCAGACTAGGACCCGCGACTGGCTGACCGTCCGCGACTACCTGTGGCGCTGGGACACCGACTGGTTCTGGTGCTCGCGCGCCTTCGGCGTGCAGACCGCGCTGGTGCGCTCCCTGATGCCGCGTAAGTGGATGCGCTCGGACGTCTACCGCAAGCTTGTGGGCCTTGACCGCAAGTACGGGGTGATCGCCAGGATCGACCGCTGGCGCGACCTGCCGGTGCAGGAGTCGGTCATCCAGGACATCGAGGTGCCCGTCGAGCGCGGTGCCGAATTCCTGAGTTTCTTCCACGACAAGGTCGGGATGGCGCCGGTCTGGATGTGTCCGCTGAGGTCCACCGGCGAGTGGCCGCTCTATCCGCTGGAGCCCGGTCGGCTGTACGTCAATTTCGGCTTCTGGGGAACGGTCCCGTTGCCCAGGGGGCAGTTCGACGGTTACCACAACCGTCTCATCGAGAACCGGGTCCACGAACTGGACGGCCATAAATCGCTGTACTCCACCTCGTTCTACCCAGAGGATGAATTCTGGCGGTTTTATAACGGAACCGCCTATTGGCCGGTCAAGCGGGCATACGACGGGGGTGGCCGGTTGCTCGACCTCTACGACAAGTGTGTTCGGGGGCGTTAAGAGAGGCTGATTCTGTGTTGCTCGCAGAGATCTTCGAAAAGGTGATGGGCCCTGAGGCGGATGTACGCTTCGTCGCCTACGACGGAAGTAAGGCCGGTCCGGCCAGCTCCGACATCAGCGTCGAGGTGAAGACCCCGGCGGCCGTCGCGTACCTGGCACAGGCCCCCGGGGAGCTGGGACTGGCCAGGGCGTACGTGTCCGGCCACCTCGATGTCCAAGGGGACATGTACACGCTGCTCTCCCGGATGTGGTCGCTCACGATCAACGACCTCCCGGTCGGGCAGAAGCTCGCGGCCGTCAGAGCCCTCGGGGTCCGCCCGCTGCTCACCCGGATGCCGCCGCCTCCGCAGGAGGTACGGCGCAGCATGCTCGCCCGGATGGGCAGCAGGCACGCCAAGCAGCGCGACGCCGAGGCGATCCACCATCACTACGACGTCTCCAACAAGTTCTACTCGTGGGTGCTCGGCCCGTCCATGGCCTACACCTGCGCGGTCTTCCCCGAGCAGGAGTCCACCCTGGAGGAGGCGCAGCACGCCAAGTTCGAGCTGGTCGCCCGGAAGCTGGGCCTGAAGCCGGGGATGAGGCTGCTGGACGTCGGCTGCGGCTGGGGCGGCATGGTCATCCACGCCGCCCGTGAGTACGGGGTGAAGGCGCTGGGCGTCACCCTCTCGCGCCAGCAGGCCGAGTGGGCGCAGAAGGCCATCGCGGAGGCCGGTCTCGGCGAGCTCGCCGAGGTCCGTCACATGGACTACCGCGACGTGCCGGAGACGGGCTTCGACGCCGTCAGCTCGATCGGCCTGACCGAGCACATCGGCAAGGAGCAACTGCCCTTCTACTTCCGCTTCCTGTACGACAAGCTCGTCCCCGGCGGGCGGCTGCTCAACCACTGCATCACCCGGCCGACGGGCACCGAGAAGACCCTCAACGCCGGCGGCTTCATCAATCGCTACGTCTTCCCCGACGGGGAGCTGGAGTCGGTCGGCTACCTGGCCCGTCAGATCGAGGACACCGGTTTCGAGATCCGGCACGAGGAGAACCTGCGCGAGCACTACGCGCAGACCCTCCGCTACTGGTGCGCCAACCTCGACGAGCACTGGGACGAGGCGGTCCAGGAGGTCGGCGAGGGTACGGCACGGGTATGGCGCCTCTACATGGCGGCCTGCGTGGTCGGCTTCGAACGCAACAAGATCCAGCTCCACCAGGTTCTCGGGGTGAAGCTCAACGACGACGGCACGGCCGGCGTCCCGCTCCGCCCCTCGCTCGACTGGCCCTGACCTCCCGGGACACGCTCACGCGGGATCCCGCGCGGGAGACGCTCATATGGGATGTTCCTATACGAGAATCCGCGCGGGCCCTCACGCGGACGCGTTCACGCCGGACCGACGGCCCCCGTCGCGGATATCTCGCGGCGGGGGCCGTACGGCTTCGTGGCGTAGGACGAGGGATCGATGGCCTTCACCCGCCTGCTCGCCACGGAGGTCTCCGGGGAGCCGGCCGCCGTCGCCGAAGCCCACCTCGGAAACCGCCGGTCACCGGTTCGTCGACTGTTCCCCATCCTGGAACGGTCCGGCCTGCGGATTGCGAACGCAAATTCTTGCGTAGAAATGCCGCTAGATTTCACGAACGTTTCTGACTATTGCGGCGGCCAGCGTGACAATGCGGGTGCCGCACCCCGCGCAGAGGCGCACGCCATCGGGCAGGTCCAGGATGGACAGCGGGCCGCTCACCGGGAT
>NZ_JBEOZN010000132.1:0-26782 GCF_040298085.1 Streptosporangium sp. NPDC001681
CATGGGTGGCCAAGCACGCCCCGGTGTGCTTGGCCACCCATGCCGGGGAGAACACCGGGAAGGAAACGGGGTCGGACCCGGTCCCTTCCGTTCCTTCGCCCGACGTCCCGCCCCGAGCCACAGACCGGCCGCCGTGACGGATCGGGGCTCGACGCACCGGCGCACCGATACGCCGGACAGGGCTCGGATCACCGCTTGGCGTCGAAGACGATCTCCACCCGCCGGTTCTTCGCCTGGTTCTCCTTCACCGGCCGTCCCTGGACGGCGTTGGGCACCCTGGGCCGTCTCTCGCCGAAACCCACGGCCTGAAAGGTCACGTGTGACAGCTGCTGCGCAAGGACCTGCCGCACGGCCCGCGCCCGCCGCAGGGACAGCGCGTCGTTGTAGGCGTCGGTCCCCTGGTCGTCGGTGTGCCCCTCGATCCTGACCATCCCGCCCGCGGAGTCGGCCTGGAGCCGCTCGGCGACCCGCCGCAGCCGCTGTCGCGCCTGCGGCGTCAGCGCGGCCCTGTCAAGCGCGAACAGCACGTCGCTGGTGAGCGCCACGGTGACCTGATCACCCTGCTTGGACTCGCTCTCGGCGCCGTCGAGCGACTCCACCTCGGCGATGACGTCCTCGACGGGGGCGACGATGTCCTCCACCCCGGCCACGGCGTCCTCCGGATCCGCCCACGCGACCGCGGCCGGGCCCGCCACCAGGGTGAGCGCGAGCGTGAGGACCGCGAGACGCTCAGGAGATCGGGACATCGGTGAACACGCCCAGCACCTTGAGGTCCACATTGATCTTCGTGACGTCCGGCGGCGGGGCGGCGAACGTGGCGTGCAGCGGCAGCACCTCGCCCGGCTCGGTGAACACGTCGTAGTCGGAGCACAGGCACTTGGCCCTGGGGTACTTGCCCGTGCGCGCGACGGTGTACCGCTTGCCGTTGACCGGGTCGACCAGGCTGATCCCCGCCACGGTCAGGCCGAGGCCACCGGGGGTGTCCCCCATGTCGCTGTTCATCTGCCAGCGCTCGTCGCCCTTGTTGGTGACCGTCCAGGTCAGCGTGGAGAGCCGGCCCTGCCGCTTGAGGCCGGTGATCTGCACGGTCAGGTCGGCACCACCGGCTTTGACCTCCCTATCGGCGATCACCTCGCCCTGCTCGGCGGGCGCGGCCTGCTGCTCGGCGGCCCCAGCGGCTTCGGAAGGCTCGGCGGACCCGGAAGGCTCGGTGGAGCCGGTGGCCTGCTTCTCCTCGCCGCCACCGCCGCGCTGCTGCCCGGGAAGCACCCCGCAACCGGCCAGCACGATCGCCAGCGCGGACGCGGCCACCGCCGGTGTGATTCCTCTTCTCAACGCGTCCCACCTCTAGCCGTCATGGATCGAATCGAACCCGACCGTAGGCAGGACACCTTCAGGATCCGCATAGTGCGCTAAAGGCGCAGGCCGCGACGGCGCCGTACCTCGCCGGCGAGTTCTTCTGCCCCGGCGAGGCCATGCCGGTCGCCGAGAACGTCAAACTCTCCCATAGAGCTTGTTATCGCACCAACTGCACTATCTATCTCATCAAGGTCCAAAAGAGCTGCGGCCAGGGTCAGTAGCGCCTGCGCGGCACCCCTGCGGTCCGCGTGCTCGCGGAACGTACCGAGCGCCTCCTCCGCGGCCCCGCGGGCGACATCGGGCCGGCCCTCCGCCATGGCCACCCTGGCCAGGATCACCAGCCCCGCGGCCTCGGGCAGCCGATCCCCCAGCCGCCTGAGCAGACCGAGACCGCGTTCGGCCCGCTCACGCGCCTCGACGGGGCGCCGCTGGTCCAGATGGAGCCCGGCGAGGTCGAGCGAGACGGCCGCCTCGCCGCGCGGATCACCCAGCTCGCGATAGGCCGCGAGGCTCCTGACGAGCAGGTCCTCCGCACGCCGCAACCCGCCGAGGGCGCGCAACGCATCGGCCCTGCCGCGCTGGTCGCCCGCGGCCGAGAACGCGGTCAGGCAGGCCACAAAACACGCCTCCGCCTCCTGCGTCCGCCCCCTGGCAAGATGGACCAGGCCGAGCCGGTGCCGGGTACGTGCCACCTCTCCCGCCTCCGCCAGCGGAAGCGCCCGCTGGAGGGCCTCGGCCGCCGCCACCAGGTGGCCCCGCACCCGGTGCAGGTCTGCCGTGGACCGCAACAGCAGCGCCTCGCCGTGGCGGTGGCCCATCCGCCGCGCGGCCCGCAGGCCGATCTCCGCGGCCGTGTGCCAGTCCTCGTGGTGCGCGCCGAGCTCGAAGAAGGGCGTCAGGTAGAAGGCCAGCCGCCAGGCCGCCTCGTCCAGGCCGGTCCGCTGGAAGTCGGCGACCGTCGCGACCAGGAACCCCCGCTCGGCGGCCAGCCAGCGGGCCGACTCCCTGAACTGCGTGGTCGCAAGGGCCATGACCTGCTCCGCCGTATGGGCCAGGGTCTGGCCCGAGCCCGGCTCCGCGGGCAGAAGCAGTGCCCTGGCCCGCCGGGTGCGGTCAAGGATCTCCTGTCCGGCCACGGCGAGGACCTGCCCGGGCTCGCCCTCCTCGTCCAGGCGCTCGGCGGCATAAAGCCTGGTCAGATCGTGCCAGCCGTATCTCTCCTGGCCGGTCGCGTCGAGCCCGCGCACCTGCAGCAGGCCCGCCTCGGCCAGCGCCTCCAGCAACCGGTCGGCGGGCGCGCCGAGGACCGCCGAGGCCGCCCACGGGGCGAAGTCGGGCGCGGACAGCGCACCGAGGCGGCGCAGCAGCAGGCGTTCCCGATCCGAGAGCGCGTGATAGCCGAGCGCCAGGCTGCTCCGTACGGCCAGATCGCCCGCGCTGAGCTCGTCAAGGCGGCCGCGCTCGTCCTCAAGTCGTCCCGCCAGGTGCTTCAGCGTCCAGTCCGGCCGCCGCGCCAGCCTGGACCCGGCGATCCTGAGCGCCAGCGGCAGCCCGCCGCACAGCGCCGCGATCCGCGCCGCCGCCTGCGGCTCGGCCCGCACGCGCTGCTCGCCCACCACCCTGGCCAGCATCGCCACGGACTCGCCGGGATCGAACACGTCAAGCTCGCAGGCGCGCGCCGCCTCCAGGCCGAGCAGCGGCGAGCGGCTGGTCACCAGCGTCAGGCAGCCGGGCCCGGTGGGCAGCAGCGGGCGCACCTGTGCCTCGTCGACCGCGTCGTCCAGCACCACCAGCAGCCGCCGCCCGCTCACCATGCTGCGGTAGAGACGGGCCCGCTCGGCCGGCTCGGCGGGCACGGCCCCCTGCGGGCAGCCGAGCGAGCGCAGCAGATCCTCCAGCACCGCGCCCGGCGTCCTGGCCCTGAGCGAGGCGTAAAGCCGTCCGTCGGGGAAATCGAGCGCGGTGGCCGCGTGAATCGCCATCGCGGACTTACCCGCTCCCGCCGGGCCGTGCAGCACCAGGTGGACGGGCGCGCTACCGGCCGTGGGCACCGCCCCGCGGATCCAGTCCAGCACGCGCTCTCGCCCGGCGAAATCGACGACGTCCGGCGGCATCTCGTTCGGCACGGCTCTCGGAGACGCGTCCTTGGCCAGTACCCGCTCGTGCGCCTCCCGCAGCTCGGCACCGGGTTCCAGGCCGAGCTCGTCGACCAGCAGCCGCCGCGCCTCCTGATAGGCGCTCAGCGCCTCCGGCCTGCGTCCCGCCTGGTTGAGCGCCAGCATGAGCTGCCCCCATGCCCGCTCCCGCAGCGGGTACGCGGCCACGAGCGCGCGCAGTTCCCCGGTCAGCTCCGCACCGCGGCCGAGCGCCAGGTCCAGCTCGACGCGCTCTTCGAGCGCGGTGAGCCGCAACTCCTCCAGCGGTACGGCATAGGCCAGCCGCAGCGGCCCCGAGTCGATGCCGGCCAGCGCGGGTCCCCGCCAGAGCGCCAGGGCGGCGCGCAGCTCGTCGGCCGCCTCGGCGATCCTGCCCGCGTCCCTGGCCCGCCTGCCGGCGCTCACCAGGCGCTCGAACCTGTGCGCGTCCACCTGGTCGGGGTCGACGTCGAGGAGATAGCCTCCGGGCACGGTCCGGATCCCGTCCACCACCTTGCGCAGCGCGCTCACGTACACCCGCAGCACCGGCTCGGCCGAAGCCGGCGGCTCCTCGCCCCACACCTCGGCGATCAACCGGTCGACGGTCAGCACCCGCCCTCGCCGCAGCAGCAGCGCGGCCAGCAGCGCCCGGTGCTTGGCGGGTCCGGGCGTGAGGTCACGGTCGCCGTCAAGGACCCGCAGCGGTCCCAGCACGCCGAACCGCACCGCTCAGCCCTTCGCCGGGCGAAGCTCGAACGAGCGGAACCTGACCTGGACGGGCTCGGCCGTGTCCGGCGCCGCGTAGACGCCGGTGTCCCCCGGGCCGTAGGGGTTCCGCGTGTCGGCGGCCTCGCTCACCAGTTCGTCGTTGAGCCACATGCTCAGGGCGACCCGGTCCCCCTGCTGCTCGCACTGGGCGACGATCCGGTTGTCGGCTGACTTCTTCACCCGTACGGGCCCGTGCAGGACCGTGCTCCGCCCACCGTGCCGTTTGGTGATCGAGGCGCTGCCCGAACCGGTGACCGCGAAGTCGTAGCGGTCACCGGTACTCGCGTCGCCATGGCACCAGACGCCGAATTCCCCCGAGCCCCGCTCCAGCCGGATCCTGGAGCTGACCACGATGCCCTCGGCGGGCTCGGCGGAGAAGGGCGCCGACTTCCACAGCCGCCAGCCGGGGTTCGCGGTCAGCAGGTAGGACACACCGTCCTGCTCGGCCCTGCCACCGTCGGACGCGCCGACGGCCCAGGATTCGGCGAAGTCCGCGTGGTAGGGCAGCGCCGGTGCGCCGAGGCCGGCGTAGGCGGTCCATCCGCCTGCCAGGAGCGCCACGAGCGCGGCGGCGCCCGCGAGCCACGGCCACCGCCGTGTGCTCCTTCCGGGCCGTGTCTCTGGTGTGACCGGTCCCTCGGGGGCGCCCGGCGCACCGGTGACGGCCCAGGCCCGCTCGACCACCTGGCTTGCCGCCGCCGGGGTCGGCCGGCCGCCGATCAGCTCGTCCAGCAACTGCTGGGCGCTCGGCCGCCGCGCGGGATCCCTGGCCATGGCCCGCTCGACGACGGCGCGCATGCGTTCGTCGAGGCCGTCGAGATTCGGCCCCTCGTTGAGGATCCGGTAGAGGACCTCCGGCGGCGGGCCGCCGCCGAACGGCAACCGTCCCGTGCCGGCGAACGCGATCACCCCGCCCCACGCGTAGACGTCGATCGCGGGCGTCAGCGGCTCGCCGCGCACCTGCTCGGGGGCCATGAAGGCGGGCGTACCCATGATCGTCTGGCTGGTCAGGCTCTGGTGGTCGACGAGCTGGGCGATACCGAAGTCGATCACGCGCGGGCCGAGCGGCGACAGCAGCACGTTCGACGGCTTGAGATCGCGATGGATCACCCCCGCCCCGTGGATGGCGTGCAGCGCCGTGGCGATCCCGACCGCGAGCGCCTCCAGGTTGGCGCCGGTCAGCGGCCCCTGCTCGCGTACGGCCTGCGCCAGGTCGGGTCCCCTCACGTACTCCGTGACGAGGTAGGCGGCACCTTCCTCGATCCCGGCGTCGAGCACGGGAGCGGTGCAGAACCTGGCCACGCTGCGCGCCGCCGTGACCTCGCGGTCGAAGCGCCGCCGGAAGGCCGGGTCGCCGGCCAGCTCCGGGTGGATCACCTTCACCGCGGCCAGGCCACCGGTCGGGGTGGTGGCGAGGTGCACCACGCCCATACCGCCCCGGCCCAGCTCACGCCTGAGCTCGTATCCCCCGATCGCCTTCACCGGAGTCACCTTACGATTAAACGATTACATCCGGGACAAGCCCTCCCCCTCGTCACGACTCGTCGCCGGCACCTTCGCGGACCCGGCGTGCGCCCGCCGGGTTGCGAAAAACTCATGACAACGGCCACCTGCGGCGAAAGGATCGGCCCCATGACCGACACGCGCGTTGACACCCCCTTCATCGCCGACGAGAGCACCATGCTGCACTCCTGGCTGGACTGGCACCGGGAGACCCTGGCGGTGAAATGCGCCGGGCTGTCGGACGAGCAGCTTCGCCTGCGCTCCGCCGAGCCGTCCACGCTCTCCCTGCTGGGTCTGGTCCGCCACATGACCGAGGTCGAGCGCAACTGGTTCCGCAACGTCCTCAACGGTGAGGACATCGGCCCGTTCTACTATTCCGACGACGATCCCGACGGCGACTTCGACACCCTGGAGACGACCACGGCGGAGCAGGCCTTCGCCCGCTGGCGGGAGGAGATCGCCCACTCTCGCGAGGTGTCCGCCGGACTCCCCATCGACACCGTGGGCAAGGCGCAACGCCACGGCCATGACGTGTCGCTGCGCTGGATCCTCGTCCACATGATCGAGGAGTACGCCCGGCACAACGGCCACGCCGACATCATCCGCGAGCGGATCGACGGGGTCGCCGGGGAGTAGGCAGGGCCCGCCAGAAACCAGGCGGACCGGCAGCTGGCGGCTCAGCTGGGGGCGGGGGTCTCCGCCAGCGTCTCGGCGATCAGCCGGTCGAGGTTGGCCGGGCTCGCCGGACGGGCGACGGCGGCATCGGCGAAACGGGCCAGGAGCCGGGCGAAGACCTCACGATCCTGCTCGTCCCAGTCGGCCATCAGGCCGTCCAGGTAGGTGCGCCGGTGGCGGACCACCACCTCCAGCACGCGGCGGCCCCGCTCGCTCAGCACGAGCCTGGCCCGCCTGGCGTCCACGGCCGACTCCTCGCGCTCCACGAGCCCCGCGCCGATCGCGTCGTTGACCAGCCTGCTGGCGGTGGAGGGATCGACGTCCAACTGCTCGGCCACGGCACCCACGGTCACCTCGGGCACGTCCAGGCTCAGCTTGTGCACGGCGTGCACGACCATGACGTTCGACATGTGCACCGGCCGCTGCGGCTCTTCGGCCCTGCGCGCGCGCAGTGGCCGCGACCAGATCCGGCGGAGCCGAAACAGGGCCACATCGATCACCGCTCCGGGCGTCCCCTCGTTCACGGCGCCACCCTAACGCCTGCGGGGGGTGACGGGCGCCCCCGGCAGAAGACGGTCAGCCGGCCAGGCGGACCGGGTTGACCAGATCGGCGTACATCAGCAGGCCCGCCATGATGACCATCAGGAAGGCGATCGCGTACGTGAGCGGAAGCGCCTTGGCGATGTCGACGTGGCCGGGGGTGGGGCGGCGGGCGACGCGCGCGAAGCCGCGCTTGAGACCCTCCCAGAGGCCACCGGCGATGTGGCCGCCGTCCAGCGGGAGCAGCGGGATCAGGTTGAACAGGCCGATCGCCAGGTTGAAGCCCGCCAGCAGGTTGATGAAGACGACGATCTTGTTCTCCAGCGGGATCGCGGAGGCGGCGATCTCACCGCCGATGCGGCTGACGCCGATGACGCCGATCGGGCCGTTCTTGTCACGCTCGTCACCGGAGAAGGCGGCGTTCCAGACGCCCACCATCTTCTCGGGGAACCTGAGCAGCGCGGAGGCGGTGGCCGAGGTGAGGTCCCACATGTGCTCGGTCACGGCGCCGAAGCTCTGCTGCTCTATGGCGATCTTCGGGCTGACCCCGAGGTATCCGACACCCTTTTCGATCTTGCCGGGCTCGTCGAGCGACTCGCGGTCCTGGGCGATGAGGGTGGCGTTGACGGTCAACTCCTGCCCCCCGCGCCTGATACCGATCGCGATCGGCCCCGCGCCGTGGTCGCGGATGGCCCGTGTCGCGGCGTCCCAGCTCGCGGCGGGCCTGCCCGCCACGGCCACGATGACGTCCCCCGGCCTCAGCCCCGCCACGCTGGCCGGGCTGGGCCTGTCGGCCGCGGTGCACTCCTGGTTCTTGGCGTAGTCGGCCGCGGTCTTCACGCACTGCGGGATCGAGGCGATCTCGGTCTTCTGCACGGGGATGCCGAACCCCATGAGCACGACGCCGAACAGGATGAACGCCAGCACGAAGTTCATCGCCGGACCGCCGGACATGATGATGACCTTCTGCCACCAGGGCTTGCGGTAGAACACCCGGTTCTCGTCGCCCGGCTGCACGTCCTCCAGGGCCACGTCACGCGCGTTCTCGATCAGGCCCTGCCACGGCCCGGTGGAGACCGAGCGCACCTTGCCCGGGGCGTCGGTGGGCCGGGGCGGCAGCATGCCGATCATCCGGATGTAGCCGCCGAGCGGGAGCCACTTGATCCCATACTCGGTCTCGCCCTTGCGGCGCGACCACATCGTCGGGCCGAAACCGACCATGTACTGGGTGACCTTGACGCCGAACAGCTTGGCCGGCACCAGGTGGCCGATCTCGTGCAGCCCGATCGACACCATCAGTCCCACGAGGAACACAACGACTCCGACCACGGAGAGCCAGCTCACAGGTTCATACTCCCATCGCGGTTTCACCGACAATGCCCCATAAGAGATTAGCCGAAGTATCCGGCCTTCACGGCCCCGTTCCTCGTCGGGTCACGTGCGGGCACTTTGCCGATCGGCCACATTTCATTGACATTAAGCGATCACACAATCACTCTTTGATGATGGTGAGGACGAGAGATAGGAGCGTTTTGATCGGAATTTTGGTCGCCGAACACCTACCCCTGATACGGCGCGGGCTGGTGGCGTCGCTGGAGGGCGAGAGCGACATGCGGGTGGTGGCCGACGTGGCCGACGGCGAGGAGGTCGTCCCCGCCGTTCTGCGGCACGCGCCCGAGGCCGCGGTCATCGACCTCGACCTGCCGGGGGCCGACGGTTTCACCACCGCCCTCCGGCTGCACGAGGAGGCTCCCCGCTGCAGTGTCCTGCTGCTCTCCCGCGCCCCGAACCCGGGCCAGGTCCGCCGCGCCTTCGCCGCCCACGCGCTCGGTTTCATGAGCCTGGAGGCCGACCCCGGGCAGTTGGCCGACGGCGTCCGCCGGGTCGCGGCCGGCCGCCGCGCGGTCGACTCCGAACTCGCGGTGGCGGCCCTGAGGTCGGCGGACAACCCCCTGACCCGCCGGGAGCTCGACGTGCTCCGGCTGGTCGCGCGGGGCGCCAGGTCCGGCGAGGTCGCCGACCAGCTGTTCCTCTCCGTGGGAACGGTCCGCAACCACCTGTCACGGATCATGTGCAAGACCCAGGCCCGCAACCGTCTCGACGCCGTGCGCATCGCCGCCGACTCCGGTTGGCTCTGACGCCTCTCACACCTCAGGGGCGCCAGATGAGGATGAGGGCGCAGTCGTCGTTGTGCCCCGCCGACATGGAGGTGACCAGATTACGGGCACCGTCGCGGAACCCGGAGGGCACCAGACGCTCGGCCTCTCCCAGCAGGCGGTCGAGGCCCGCGTCGATGTCGCGCCCCGGCTGCTCGATCAGGCCGTCGGTGTAGAGCATGAGCGCGTCGCCCTTGCGGAGCATCCCCTGGTCCGCCTCGCAGTGCAGGTCGGGCACGACGCCGAGGACGACGCCCTTGGCCGTGGAGACCCGCCACGTTCCCGCGCCCGACTCGTACTTGACCACCGGGGGATGACCGGCCGAGGTGATGACGTACTCGCCCGTCGCGAGGTTGAGCCGCAGGTGGACCGCGGTGACGAAGCCCTCGGCCTCGCGCTGGCGGTGCAGGTAGGTGTTGCAGGCGGGCAGGAAGTCGTCGACCGAGCCGAGCAGCCCGCCGAAGGTGCCCGACAGCAGCAGTGCCCGGGTGCCCGCGTCGACGCCCTTGCCCGACACGTCGACCAGGGCGAGTTCCATCGTGTCGCCCTCGCGGATGGAGACCAGGAAGTCACCGCCGAAGGAGGATCCTCCGGCCTGCTTGAGCACCACCTTGGAGCCCCACTCCTTGGGCAGCGAGGGCAGGTCGCTCTGGCTCTTGAGACGGTCGCGCAGTTCCAGCAGCATCGCGTCGCCGCGCAGGCCCTGCACGCCGAGCTTGCCCCGGGTACGGGCCATCAGCGCGGCCAGCACGGCGGTGAAACCGAAGGTGACCAGCAGGCCGGGGCCGATGTAGTCCACCCCTCGCACCACGGCCACGTAGATCAGCGAGGCCGCGACCGCGCACAGCAGCTTGACAAGGCTGTTCAGCCGGAGCTGAAGCCCGGCCACCAGGGTGATCGGGATCATGAGCGCCGGGGAGAACCACTCCATGGAGACCCTCGCGGCCAGCACACCGATCAACAGGGTCAGCAGGATCAGCGTGATGAGCAGGTTTCTGTCGCGTGCCAGAGGGCCCCGGCGCAGCAGACGCACGATGGGGACGAGAAGCGGGATGCGGACCAGGAACGCACGGAGCGCCGGGGGAAGCAGCGGCACCGGACGGGAACTCATGATGCGCCTGACTGTATCTGGCTATCCCCCATTTGGGCAGCCAACTTGACCAATGCCTTGATCACTAAGCGTGGATATTAGCTGGCCGGAACTGTTTGTCCCATCTACCGTGTGAAAAATGACTCTTAGCCTGCGTCCAATCACCGAAGCCGAGTGGTCCGGTTGGATGAACGTCGTCGGGGAGGCGTTCGCTTCTCCCGTCCCTCCGCACCGGGCGGAGCTGTACCTGGGCGTCACCGAGTTCGACCGCTCACTCGGCCTGTTCGACGGCGATCTACTCGTCGGCTGCACAGCGGTGTGCAGTTTCACCATGAACGTACCCGGCGGCCCGATCCCGGTCGGCGGCGTCACCGCGGTCGGCGTGCTGCCCTCCCATCGTCGCCGGGGCGTCCTCTCCTCGCTGATGACCCGCCAGCTGTCCGACCTGCACGAGCGGGGTGAGGCGGTCGCCGCGCTCTACGCCTCCGAGGCCGCGATCTATGGACGCTACGGCTACGGCAGGGCCGCGGACAGCCTGGTCTTCCGGATCCCCACGGCGAAGGCGGCCTTCACCCGGCACGCCCCCGTCGATCCGGATCTGCGGTTGCGCATCGTCAGGCCCGAGGACGCCAGGGCCACCTTCGAGAAGATCCACGAGTCGGCGCTCGACGAGCGTCCGGGACTGTACGCCCGCACGCCCGGGCGCTGGGACTCGGTGCTGAGCGACCACGAGGCCGACCAGGGCGGCGCCGGACCGCTGCGCGCCGTGGTCGTCGAGGACGATCACGGCGCACGGGGCTACGCGCTCTTCAGGATCAGGCCGAGCTGGACCGAGGACGACGTCTTCGACGGTGAGCTGCGGCTCAAGGAACTGTTCGGTCTCGATCCCGCCGCCTACGCGCTGCTCTGGCGGCACCTGCTGGACCGCGATCTGGTCTCGCACGTCACCGCCCAGAACCGGCCCTCGGACGACCCGCTGATCCACCTGCTGGCCGAACCCCGGATGCTCCACGCGCGCTGGCTGGACGAGCTGTGGATCCGCGTCGTGGACGTCGAGCGGGCCCTTCCGGCCCGCCGCTACTCCGCGCCCGTGGACGTGGTGATCGACGTCGAGGACGACGTCTGCCCGTGGAACGCGCGCCGCTGGCGGCTGACCGCCGACACCTCCGCCGCCCGCTGCGTGCCCTGCGACGATCCGGCCGACCTGGCACTGCCGGTCTCCGTGCTGGGCGCGGCCTACCTGGGCGGGCGCCCGCTGGCGGCCCTGCTGGCGGCGGGGGTGGTACGCGAGTCACGCGCGGGGGCCCTGCGGGAGCTGTCCACCGCGATGTCGTGGGATCCCGCCCCCTGGGGCGGCACGATCTTCTGACCACGGCCACGGCCGCGGCCGCCCGGCCCGCCGATCAGGCCGGGCCCGGAGTGGACCCGCCCGGACGGGCCGGGCGGGTTATGGTTGCGGCATGGCACTGCAGAGCTTGCAGATCAACGCGATCACCGCGATGCGGGCGCGAGATGTCTCGCGCCCGACACAGGAGCAGCAGGACAGCGCGGACCGCCGCCCGCTGCGCGACGAGGCGCCCCGCAAGGAGCCCACGCGCAGGCGGTGAGGACTACGGCAGCGGCGGGAGCTGGCCGATGGTCTCGTACGAGGTGAGCTGTGCGATCCGGCGGTTGTGGCGCTCGGCCCCGGAGTACGAGGTGTTGAGGAAGACCTCGACGAACCGGGTCGCCTCCTCCTCCGGGTGCATCCGCGCGCCGACGCTGACGACGTTGGCGTTGTTGTGCTCGCGGGCGAGCCTGGCGGTCTCCTCGCTCCAGGCCAGGGCGGCGCGGATGCCGCGCACCTTGTTGGCCGCGATCTGCTCGCCGTTGCCCGAGCCACCGATGACGACTCCCAGGCTGCCCGGGTCGTCCACGACGCCCTGGGCCGCGCGCAGCACGAACGGCGGGTAGTCGTCCTCCGCGTCGTAGACGAAGGGGCCGCAGTCCACGACATCGTGGCCGTGCTCCTTCAACCAGGAGACGATGTGGTTTTTGAGCTCATAGCCGGCATGGTCGGCACCGATGTAGACACGCACCCACCCAGTTTCGCAGGTGTGCGCGGGCGGCTTTACCCGGCCCCGGCTAGAGTAATAGTCCCTATGCTCACCTAACCCTTACAAGAGAGAACTCCACATGCGTGACATCCGAGTGGTCGGTGACCCCGTCCTGCGCACGCCCGCCGAGCCGATCACCGAGTTCGACCGCGACCTGCGGCGCATGATCGACGAGATGTTCGACGTGATGTACGCCGCGCAGGGCGTCGGCCTGGCGGGCCCGCAGATCGGCGTGTCGAAAAGGATCTTCGTCTACGACTGCAGCAACCGCAAGGGGCACGTGATCAACCCTGAGCTGACCGTGGACGACGACTCCGAGGTCCTCGACGAGGAGGGCTGCCTGTCCGTTCCCAGCCGCGAGACCGGCACCCCGCTCTACGCCAGAACGCCCCGGGCCGCCGGCGTGACGGTAAGCGGCCTGGACCGGCTGGGGCGGCCGATCCGGCTCAGGGCCCGCGGCCTGCTGGCACGCTGCTTCCAGCACGAGACCGACCACCTCGACGGCATGCTCTACGTGGACCGGCTGGCCAAGGACGCCGCCAGGAAGGTCCTGCTCCAGGCGCCCTGATCCGGCGGGGCCGGCCGGGCGCGGACAGCCGCGCCCGGCGCCCTCAGAGCTGGATCGCCTTGATCTCCAGATACTCCTCAAGGCCGAACTCGCCCAGTTCGCGGCCGAGGCCCGACTGCTTGTAGCCGCCGAAGGGGGCTCGCGGATTGAACTGACCGCCGTTGATCGCCACCTGGCCGGTGCGCAGCCGTCGTGCGACCTCGACCGCGCGCTGCTCGCCACCCGCCCACACCGCACCGGCCAGGCCGTACGGGGTGCCGTTGGCGATGGCGACGGCCTCGTCCTCACCCCGGGTGTAGGGAATGATCGTGAGGACCGGGCCGAAGATCTCCTCCTGCTCGATCACCATCCCCGGCTCCACCCCGGCGAACACCGTGGGCTCCACGTAGAAACCGCGCTCCATCGGCCGGTCGGTGCCTCCGGTGACCAGCCGGGCACCTTCCTCCTGGCCTCGGTTGATGTAGCGGATCACCCGGTCACGCTGGGCCGCCGACACGAGCGGGCCGAGCCGGGTCGCCTCGTCGAAGGGATCGCCGACCGTGTACTTCCGCGCGGCGTCGACGACGAGACGGACCACCTCGTCGTACTGGTCCCGGTGGACGATCATGCGGGTCCAGGCGGAGCAGGTCTGGCCGGAGTTGAGGAAGGCGTTGGCCACCGTCGCCTTGGCCGCCGCCGGAAGGTCCGCGTCCGGCAGGACCAGGCTGGCGGACTTGCCACCGAGCTCCAGGGCCACCCGCTTGATCGTCTCGGCCGCGAGCGAGGCGACCCGGCGCCCGGCCCCGGTGGAACCGGTGAACGACACCATGTCCACCTCCGGGTGGGTGACCAGGGACTCCCCCACCACCGGGCCGTAACCGCTGAGCATGTTGAAGACCCCGGCGGGCAACCCGACCTCGTCGAAGATCCCGGCGAGCGCGAAGGCCGCCAGCGGAGCCACCTCGCTGGGCTTCAGCACGACGGTGCAGCCCGCGGCGAGCGCGGCGCCCACCTTGCAGACGACCTGGTGGAGGGGGTAGTTCCAGGGGGTGATGGCGGCGACCACCCCGGCCGGCTCCCTGAAGACGCGGGAGTTGCCGACCTGCCCGCCCTCGAAGTCGTAGGTCTCGGCCAGCTGGGCGTAGGAGGCCAGCACCCCGGCCGGCATCAGCGTCTGCACCCTCATCGCCACGCCGTACGGCGCGCCCATGTCCGTGGCGATGATCCTGGCTATCTGGTCGGAGCGTTCTCGTATCAGCCCGGCGGCGGCGGCGAGGATCCGGCCTCGCTCGGCGGGAGCCGTCGCCGACCAGGAGGGGAAGGCCTCGCGGGCGGCGGCCACGGCGACCTCGACGTCGGCGGGCGTCCCGGCGGGCACCCTGTCGATCAGTTCCTCGGTCGCCGGGTTGATCACGTCAATGCTCTCGCCCGACGCGGAGGGCTGCCAGGCTCCATCCAGATAAAGGTGACGCATGCCCCTCATCTTTGCGCGCGTGCCCCTGTTTCGCGAGGGTGCGGCGGGTACCGCGATCACACAGAGATCATCGTTGTACGGGGACACAACCGCGATTCCACCGGCCCGGCGGACCACGGCTCCGGGGAGGCCGGGCGTGCCCTGCCTCCCCGGAGCCGCCGCGGTCACGCCCGGCGGGCCCGGGGAAAGGACGGAGCCCGCGGATCAGTCGAAGATCGGACGCCGGTCCCTGGACCGCTTGAGCTCGAAGAAGCCGTCGGTGGCCGCGACCAGCCGTACCCCGTCCCAGAGCTTGCCCGCGTCCTCGCCCTTGGGCGCGGGCGAGATGACCGGGCCGAAGAAGGCGACGCCCTCGACCGAGATCACCGGGGTGCCGACCTCCTGGCCGACCCGGTCGATGCCGTCGTTGTGCGAGGCGCGCAGTGCCTCGTCGAACTCCGTCGAGTCCATCGCGTCGGCGAACGCGCGGTCGAGCCCGGCGGCCTCCAGGGCCTCCTCGACGGTCTCGCGGAGCGTGTCGAGCTCCTTGACCCTGCCCTGGTTGTGAAAACGGGTGCCAAGCTCGGTGTAGAGGCGGCCCACCGTCTCGGAGTCGTACTTCTCCTGCACCGCGGTGACCACTCGGACCGGGCCGATGGCCTTGGCGATCATCTCGCGGTAGCTGTCGGGGACCTCCTTGTCCTCGTTCAGCACGTTGAGGCTCATGATGTGCCAGCGCGGCTCGATCGGCCGCACCTTCTCCACTTCCAGCAGCCAGCGAGAGGTCATCCACGCGAACGGGCAGAAGGGGTCAAACCAGAGGTCAACGGGGGTTCGCTCAGTCATCTTCTCGGCTTCCTGATCGTAAGGTTTCGTCGACAGCGACAACCCGGACAGCCGAGTTCCCTATTCCATGGGTGGATTAATACCTTTACACGTGGCTTTAATCTCAAATTTAATGATCAGCCCACAGGTTGTGCCAACGCCGCGCGTCGCGGCCTTACATGGCAGGATTCAGTCACCCCCTAGCAACGGAGCGGGGGAAGTTGTGAAGAGGGAGCGGTAGTGGCAGGCAATCTGACCCGTGATGAGGCGCGCGAGCGCGCACGGCTGCTCAGTGTGCAGTCCTATGCGGTGGAGCTCGACCTGACCGAGGGTGAGGAGCGCTTCGAGAGCGTCACCACGGTCCGCTTCACCAGCACCCGCCCGGGTGCCGAGACGTTCGTCGACCTGGCCGGCGCGAAGGTGCGCAAGGCGGTCCTGAACGGCGTCGAGCTGGACGTGAGCGGCTATGACCTGGAGACCGGGCGGCTGCCGCTGCCGGGTCTGGCCGAGACCAACGAGCTGCGCGTGGACGCCGACTGTTCCTACACCCGCACCGGCGAGGGCCTGCACCGCTTCGTCGATCCGGTCGACAAGAGCGTCTATCTGTACAGCCAGTTCGAGACGGCCGACGCGCACCGGATGTACGCGTGCTTCGACCAGCCCGACCTGAAGGCCACCTTCGAGCTGACCGTGCTCGCGCCGTCCCACTGGGAGGTCATCTCCAACGCGGCGCCCGACTCGGCCGAGGAACTGGCGGAGCACCATGGCAAGCACGGTGCGCTCCAGGCGGCCAAGCGCTGGCACTTCCCGCCCACCCCGGTGATGTCGACCTACATCACCGCGCTGTGCGCCGGGCCGTACCACAAGGTGACCTCCGAGCACGACGGCATCCCGCTGGGCCTGTACTGCCGGGCCTCACTCGCCGAGCACCTCGACCCGGAGAACCTCTTCGAGGTGACCAGGCAGGGCTTCGACTTCTTCCACGAGATCTTCGGCGTCCGCTACCCGTTCGGGAAGTACGACCAGCTCTTCGTCCCCGAGTTCAACGCCGGGGCGATGGAGAACGCGGGCTGCGTGACCTTCCTGGAGGACTACGTCTTCCGTTCGCGCGTCACCGACGCGATGATCGAGCGCCGCGCCGAGACGATCCTGCACGAGATGGCGCACATGTGGTTCGGTGACCTGGTCACCATGCGCTGGTGGGACGACCTGTGGCTGAACGAGTCGTTCGCCACCTACGCCTCGGTGCTCTGCCAGGCCGAGGCCACCCGCTGGGGCCAGGGCGCCTGGACCACCTTCGCCAACGTCGAGAAGTCCTGGGCCTACCGTCAGGACCAGCTGCCCTCGACCCACCCGATCGCCGCCGACATCGTCGACATGCACGCGGTCGAGGTCAACTTCGACGGGATCACGTACGCCAAGGGCGCCTCGGTCCTCAAGCAGCTCGTCGCCTACGTGGGGCTGGACAACTTCCTGGCCGGGGTACGCGACTACTTCCGCGAGCACGCCTGGGGCAACACCACGCTCGCGGACCTGCTCGGCGCGCTGGAGCGCACCTCGGGGCGCGACCTGTCCTCCTGGTCGAAGGAGTGGCTGGAGACCTCCTGGGTCAACACGCTGCGCCCGTCGTTCACCACCGACCCCGAGGGCCGTTTCACCGAGTTCGACGTGCTCCAGGAGGCCCCCGCCGACTACCCGACGCTGCGCTCGCACCGCGTGGCCATCGGCCTGTACTCCCTGCGGGACGACAGGCTGGTCCGGGTGAGGCGAATCGAGCTGGACGTGGTCGGCGCGCGCACCGCGGTGGCCGAACTGGTCGGCGAGGTACAGCCGGACCTGATCCTGATCAACGACGACGACCTGACCTACGCCAAGGTCAGGCTCGACGAGCGGTCGCTGCAGACCGTGGTGAACGGCGGCATCGGCAAGTTCACCGAGTCCCTGCCCCGTGCGCTGTGCTGGTCGGCCGCCTGGGACATGACCCGGGACGCCGAGATGGCCGCCCGCGACTATCTCGCCCTGGCCGTCTCCGGGATCAAGTCGATCACCGACATCACGGTCGCCCAGACCGTGCTCCGCCAGACCCGCCTGGCCCTCCAGCAGTACGCCGACCCCGCCTGGCGCGAGGAGGGCATGGCCCGGCTGGCCTCCGCGCTGCGCGACCTGGTCATCGGTGCCGAGCCCGGCTCCGACTACCAGCTCGCCTACCTGAACGCGCTGGCGGCCACCGCCACCTCCACCGAGGACCTGGCGTTCCTGAAGGGGCTGCTGGACGGTGAGACCGTGCTCGACGGCCTCACCGTCGACACCGACCTGCGCTGGACGCTGACCGGCGCCCTGGTCTCCGGCGGCCTGCTCGGCGAGGAGGACATCGCTCAGGAGCTGCTGCGCGACGCCACCGCGACGGGCGAGCGTTCCGCCGCGCTCTCCCGCGCCTCGATCCCGACGGCCCAGGGCAAGGCGAACGCCTGGGCCGCGATCATCGAGGGCAAGCTGAGCGGCGCGCTGCTCCGCTCGACGATCGTCGGCTTCATGGACCCGCGCCACCCGGAGCTGCTGGAGCCGTACGCGGCGAAGTACTTCGAGGAGATCGGCAGGATCTGGAAGTCCTGGACCTCCGACAGCGCTCAGAACTTCGCCAACGGCTGCTACCCGGCTCTGGTCATCTCCCCCGAGACGGTCGCCAGGACCCAGGACTTCATCTCGGCCGACCAGCCGCCGCACGCCCTGCGGCGCCTGCTGCTCGAGGGCGCCGACGGCATCGGCCGCGCCCTGCGCGCCCAGGCCAAGGACGCCTCCACGGGCTGACCTCGCCGCTGAGACCGGACGGACACTCCTCGCCAGGACGGGCGAGGGGTGTTCGTCCGGTGCGCCGTCACGGGCCGCTGAGGCCAGGCGGCCCTGAGCACCTCGGGGCGAACGCTGGTAGAGATAGGTGTCAACCGCAAGAAACACCCCATGTCCGGCTCCGTCCGGTCATCGAGATCTCGCCGGGTCCGGCCCCGGAAAGCGAAGTCAAGAGAGGGCACCCCCGTGGAATCGGCACGTGATCTGCTCATCTCCCTGGCCAGGAGGTACGCCTTCGGTGATATCGGAGCCCTCGCCTCCGGTGTCGTGGAGAAGGCGGGCGACATCGAGGCGGCGTGCGAGTTCGGCCAGCGGCTGCTCTCGCTCGACGCGGAGGACTTCGCCGCCGAGGCGCGGGCCGTACCGAGTGACCTGCGGCGGCGGGCTCGGGCCTGCACGATGCCGCAGACACCCCGCGAGCAGCCACGCGGTGCGCTGGAATCGCTGCGGCCCGCGTACGGGCTGCTGCTGGAGGTCATCGCGGTCAGGTGGCACCGTCGCGAGCTGAGCCCCATGGTCGCCGCCATCCACATCGCCAGCGAGTATCTCCCGCTGCTCGCATTCGAGCCGGTACTCGGCAACGCCGGTGATCCCGCGCGCTGGCCGGAGGGCCTGACCGCGCCGGACAGCAGGTTCGGGGTGATCGGCGACCGCGAGTGCGATCACACGAAGGCCGAGCAGTCGGCGGTCAACCGGACACTGCGCGTGGCGGGAGAGCCCGCCGAGGGATGGCGCGCCTACTTCGACCGCCAGCACAGCCAGGTCGCCGGGGCGCTGGCCACCTGCGTGGCCGACTGCCGCAACCCCTGCACCGCGATGGACTGGGTGCGAGCGGACCGCCGCGACGACCTCGCCCTGCGTGCCGGTGTGGCGCTGGCCTTCGCCGAGACCCCGCTGGTGCGGCTGCGTCACGCCGCTCCGGTGGGCCACGGGTTCGGCGTGCCCTCTCCCGAGGAGGTCATCGAGGCCTGGGAGCGCAGCCGGACCATCCTGGCCAAGAACGAGGTGGGCGCCGAGGCGTCCGGTGACGACGGCTTCCCCCTGCCGGGGCTGCCGGCCCTGTTCTCCGCCGTCGCGAGCGCCCCGGTGACGCCCTCGACGCTGCTGACGGACATCAGCAGCCACCTGGTGCGGCTTCTCCAGTCCTGAACCGGCCCTGAGCCGGCGCTATGGCGGGGTGGATCAGAGCAACCGGCTGACGAACACCGACAGCGCGCAGCAGGTGATGGAGAGCAGCATCAGCCAGACGCCCCGGCGGATGTAGCGCTGCTTGGCGTCTCCGACGGCGCTGAGCCTCCTGATCTCCAGGACGAGCAGGTCGACCCTGTCGCCGGGCCTCGATCCCGGCCGTACCTCGCCGCCGAACCCCCCGGGATAGAACCGGCGTCTCTCCAGCGTCCTGCCCGCCAGCCTCGCGGTACGGCGGTAGAGGGCTCCGACGAGCATGAGGATCCCCATCAGCCAGAAGAACATGCCGGTCCACCAGAGCCATTCGATCTTGCTGGACAGCTCGCCGGGCCTCCAGTACCCGTTCAGCAGCCCGACGACGACGGCACCGGCTGCCGCGCCCGTCGTGACCAGCAGGATGACCGCCGTCTCATCCTCCCTGCGGACCCTCGCCCGGACATCGGCGAATGCCTCCTGCACGTAGCCGATGATCATGTCGGGCTCCCGCGCCGCCGTGAACCCCCTGGAAGAGCGACCCAGCAGCGCGTCCCACCTGATCCTCAGCACGAGCCGATTATCCGGGAAAATCATCTTCGCTCAGCGCGAACGGATCATCCGCGCCGCGACGCCCGGTCCGCCAGCAGCAGGACTCCGGTGACCACCCCGCCCACCAGGTCGCCCAGACCGAGGATCGCGGCCATCGACAGCGCGGCCGCGCGGCATTCGGCGTCGGGCAGCCACACCCTGGCCCGCGGACCTGTGACGATCTCCAGCGCCCTCCCGCGATGGTCCACGAAGACGAGCACCGCCCTGTCGGCCTCCTCTCCCAGCGCGGCGTGCAGCCGCTCCGAGAAGTGACGGCGCGGGCCGATCGCCGGCCCGAGGTAGGCGGCGAAGCGCAGTCCGGTGAGCCGCTCCGCGGTGCGCAGGGCCCCGCGGACGTCGTCCCCCTCTGTCGAGGTCAGGGTCAGCATCTCCGTACCTCGCCTTCGCCGGCCCTCGCCGGGCCTCACCAGGCCGCCGACGCTCCACCGGTGTGCCGCCCCGGCTCGGCGGTCTCCGCGAGCGAGACCCAGTCTGCCTCAGGTGCCGCGGGCAGGCTCGGACGCCGCTCCGTCAGTACCAGGACGGCATCGCTGACCCCGCGCTCGCTACCGAACGGTCCCCCCAGCCAGACCGCACCCGCCGATGTGCTCCTCGCGGCCCTGTCGCGCATCCTGCCGGTCATCGTCACAAGCAGGACGATGAGCAGGAACAGGCCACCGGAGACCCCGATGAGAAAGCCCAGGACCTCGATCGCGCTGTCCATGTCTCAAAAGTAACCCCAGGCCGGCGGCCCGTCGAGGACTACCAGGTGGTGGGCCTGCGCTCACCCCAGAAACCCCCACGAGCGGCCTCGATCTGCGACGACACGGAGATCAGGGTGCCCTCGCCGCCGAACCTGCCGGCCAGCATCACGCCGATCGGGAGGCCGTCCGCGCTCCAGTGCAGCGGCAGGTTGACCGCGGGCTGGCCGCTGACGTTGTAGACGGCGGGGAAGGCGGCGAACCGCTTCATCCGCTCGAAGGTCTCCTCGGGGCCCTCGACGTCCTCGAACCAGCCCACGGGCCTGGGCGGTTGCGTCACGGTCGGGGTGAGCACCGCGTCGTAGGGGTCGGTCGCCAGCAGGCCGAACCGGGTGGCGAGCTGCAGCGCCGACTGGGCCTGCAGGAAGTCGGGGGCCGGGGTGGCGAAGCCGCGCTCGCGCAGCCAGGCGGTCAGCGGCCGGAGCCTGTCCTGCCTGGTCGGATCGACCGGGTGCATGCACGAGAACGCGTACCAGAGCGTCACGAACTGCGGCACCGTGTCCGGCCCGAAGGGCGGGGCGATGTCGACCACCTCGTGTCCGAGCGCCGCCAGCTCCGCCGAGGCGTGCTCGTAGGCGGCGAGCACCTCGGGGTCCACCACGACGCCGGGGACCAGCGGCTCGGCGTAGCGGGCGATCCGCAGGCGACCGGGGTCGCGGCCCACGTACGCGTGGAAGGAGCCGAGTTCCGGCGGCGGCGCGTGATAGAGGTCGCCGGGGTTGTGGTGGGCCATCACGTCGAGCAGCGCGGCGGCGTCGGCGACGGTTCTGGTGATCGGGCCGTTGGTCGACAGACCGGCCAGGTCGGGCACTATCGGTGCGAAGCTGATCCTGCCCCGGGAGGGCTTGATACCGAACAGCCCGCAGACCGAGGCGGGGATGCGGATCGACCCGGCGCCGTCGCTGCCCTGCGCGGCGGGGGCCAGGCCCGCGGCGACCGCCGCCGCCGCGCCGCCGCTGGACCCGCCGGCCGACCGGGAGAGATCCCACGGGGTGCGGCTGGGCGCCGAGACGGCGGTCTCGGTGTAGCACGGCAGCCCGAACTCGGGCGTCGCGGTCTTGCCGAGCATGATCGTCCCGGCGTCCCTGAGCCGCTCGACCACGCTGTCGTCCACCGGCGCGACGAAGTCCTCGTAGGTGGCCGAGCCGAAGTGGATCGGCACGCCCTTGACGAGGTTGAGGTCCTTGATCGGGATCGGCACCCCGGCCAGGGGCGAGGGATCGTCTCCGGCGAGCACCCTCGCCTCGACCTTGTGCGCCTGCTCCAGGGCGAGTTCGGGGGTCACCGTTACGTACGCGCCGATCTGGGGGTCCAGGCGGGCGATCCGGTCGAGGTAGTGCTCGGTGATCTCGACGGGCGAGACCTCCCTGCGCCGCACGGCTGCCGCCTGCTCCAGAGCGTTAAGATCGTGAATGTGAGCCACGCCCCGCACAGTAGGCGCAGAGCGCGCGGTTATCCAGAGTGGAAGCCCGTAGATACCCGGTTCATAGCAGCGCCAAGCGGGTGACGGCGGTCACAAAAGTATGAGATACGCAATACTAGGCACCCGCCGAGGACGTCAGCTACCGTGAGTTACGTGGATTCCGGTCAGGTACCAGAAGACGGTAACACTACGTCACCGATTTGGGTCAGTGACCGACAGGCCGAGGACCGGCCGACGTCTCGACCCACCGCACCAGCGTCTACGTACGCACCCGTCGAGCGCGCCGCGCTGCGCAGCCTGCTCGATCACCCCAAGTACCGCCACCTGCGCCGACGCGTTCTCGTCGCGGTCGGTGTGGGCGTGCTCGCGGCCATCCTGCTGGCCAGCTGGCAGCTGGGCTTCACCGCCGCCGTGGTGGCCGCGATCGTCGACACGGCGCTTCACGCCCGTTCCAACTCGTCGGTGCCCGCCTGGCGGCGCTCCTCGGTCGCGGAACGGCGGACGGAGATGCAGTTGAAACGGCTGGAGCGCGGGGGCTACCGCACCCTGCACGCCCGCGCGATCCCCGGCAGCGAGGCCCAGATCGACCACCTGGTCGTGGGTCCCACCGGCGTCTACGCGGTCGACTCCGAGAAGTGGGACAAGCGCCTGCCCGTCCGCGTCCAGTCGCACCGCAAGCTGTTCCACGGCCCGTTCAACCAGAAGCCCCGTCTCGACGAGGCGCGCTGGGAGGCGTCCCAGGCCGCCGAGCTGATCGCTGCGGAGCTCGGCCGGGAGGTCGCGATCGTGCCGTCCCTGGCGATCTACGGCCCGGCCATCCCCTGGAAGGTCCTCAACGTCCGCGAGGTCGACGTATTCGACGGCAGTCGTGTCCGTAAATGGATCACCAAGCGGGAGCGCTCACTCACCGACACCGAGATCGACAGGATCTACGAGGTCGCCGCGCAGGTCCTGCCCGCGCGCTACCCGGAGAACTGACCTCGGCCGTCCTCACCGGCCCTCCCACACGGTGTCCGCGAAGCGGCGGTGTTCGCGGAACCTGTGGTCACGAACCCGATGTCTCATGGCATGGGCAGTCGTCTCACGCGCTGAGCGGTGGCCGTACCATTCATAGACCACGGTTTCGATGATGGGAGAAGCCTCATGCCCGCCCTCAGGTCTCGTACGGTCACTCACGGCAGGAACATGGCCGGGGCCCGGGCCCTACTCCGGGCGACGGGCGTGGCCGGCGAGGACTTCGGGAAACCGATCATCGCCGTGGCCAACAGCTTCACCCAGTTCGTCCCCGGGCACGTCCATCTGCGCGAGGTCGGCGACGTCGTGGCCGGCGCGATCCGCGAGGCGGGGGCGATCCCTCGCGAGTTCAACACGATCGCGGTCGACGACGGCATCGCGATGGGGCACGGCGGCATGCTGTACTCGCTGCCCAGCCGCGAACTGATCGCGGACGCGGTCGAGTACATGGTCAACGCGCACTGCGCCGACGCGCTGATCTGCGTCTCCAACTGCGACAAGATCACTCCGGGCATGCTGCTCGCCGCCTTCCGGCTGAACATCCCCACGGTCTTCGTCTCCGGCGGTCCGATGGAGGCGGGCAAGACCCCCAACGGGAAGCTCGACCTGATCGACCCGATGATCGCCGCGGCCAACGACGCCGTCTCCGACGCGGAGCTGCTGGAGATGGAGGAGAACGCCTGCCCGACCTGTGGTTCGTGCAGCGGTATGTTCACCGCCAACTCGATGAACTGCCTCGCCGAGGCCATCGGCCTCGCGCTCCCGGGCAACGGCACGATCCTGGCCACGCACAAGGCACGCAGGAAGCTGTTCGAGGACGCCGGACGCCGGCTCGTGGAGATCACCCGCCGCTACTACGAGCAGGACGACGAGACGGTCCTGCCGCGCGCCATCGCGACCAAGGACGCGTTCGAGAACGCCATGGCGCTGGACGTGGCGATGGGCGGCTCGACCAACACGATCCTGCACATCCTCGCCGCGGCCCGCGAGGCCCAGGTCGACTTCGGGCTGAAGGAGATCAACGAGATCTCGCTGCGGGTGCCCTGCCTGTGCAAGGTCGCCCCCGCCACCGCGAAGTACCACGTCGAGGACGTCCACCGCGCCGGCGGCATCCCGGCGATCCTGGGCGAGCTCGACCGGGGCGGTCTGCTCCACCGCGACGCCTACACGGTCAACGGCGGCACCCTGGGCGACTACCTCGACGCCTGGGACCCGCAGTCGCCGCGTGCGCTGCCCGAGGCCCTTGAACTGTGGCACGCGGGCCCCGGTAACGCCCGCACCGTGAAGCCCTTCTCCCAGGGCGCCCGCTGGGAGGAGCTGGACCTCGATCGGTCCGAGGGCTGCGTGCGTGACATCGAGCACGCCTACACCCGCGACGGCGGCCTGGCCGTCCTCTACGGCAACATCGCCACCGAGGGCTGCATCGTCAAGACCGCCGGGGTCGACGAGTCGATCTGGAGGTTCGAGGGCCCCGCGGTGGTCTTCGAGTCGCAGGACGACGCGGTCGAGGGCATCCTCAACAACAAGGTCAAGGCCGGCGACGTCGTGGTGATCCGCTACGAGGGGCCGAAGGGCGGGCCCGGCATGCAGGAGATGCTGTACCCCACCTCGTTCCTCAAGGGCAAGGGGCTGGGCAAGGACTGCGCGCTGGTCACCGACGGCCGCTTCTCCGGCGGCACCAGCGGACTGTCCATCGGTCACGCCTCCCCCGAGGCGGCCGAGGGCGGCACCATCGCGCTCGTCGAGAACGGCGACCTCGTCACGATCGACATCCCCGGCCGCTCGATCGAGCTGAAGGTCTCCGCGGAGGAACTGGCCGCCCGCCGGGAGAAGCTCCTGGCCGACCTGGGCGGTTACCGGCCGCGGACGCGCCAGCGCCCGGTGAGCGCCGCGCTGCAGGCCTACGCCGCGCTTACCACCTCCGCCTCCACCGGCGCCTCGCGCGACCTGTCACAGCTGTCACGCTGACCTGGGCTTCCTATCGGGTAGAGATGCCTTACCCGATAGGAAGTTCGAAAAAATGTCAGTGCTCGGACGTATTATCTGGGTATGACTAGCGTCATGAAGCTCACCACCCCGCTGACAGCCGCCGAGATCGCCGCCCTCGCCCTGTCGATGGCGCATCTGGGGTCGAGTCCGCAGGCAGGCGCCGCTCGCAGCGGCCTGCGTCATGCGTTCGAGCAGATGGAGATCGACGACGACATCGTCGCCACCACCCTGACGACCCTCACCGAGCCGATGCCCGCCCCGATCGCCGACCGCGCCCGGACGATCGCCAACGCCATCACCTCAGGCCTCGTCATCCGCCTCCACTACCGTGACGTCTCCGGACGGATCACAGTCCGTGACGTCGACCCGGTGACCTGCATGGTCCACCGCGAATACTGGTACCTCGTCGGCATGTGCCGCATGCGCCACGCGATCCGGGCGTTCCGGTTCGACCGGATCGTCGCCACCGAACCCACCTTCGTGCCGGCCCGCCCGCACCGAGCCGAGGGATTCCTGCCCTTCCAGGGCAAGCGCGCCGCATAACCGGTCGCGGTCAGGTCATCTCGAGCTGCCACCCAGGGCCGGTCCGGGCCGGTCCGGGTGGCAGACTCCCGATGTGGTCAGCCGCAGCAGCCGCCGCCGCAACACCCGCCACCGCCGCCGGAGGGCCGGGGCGCGGCCGAGGAACTCGCGGAGCCGCCGGTCACCGCGACGGTGGACAGCAGCTTGACCGTGTCGTCGTGGCCGTCGGGGCAGAGCGCCGGCTCACCGGAGCGTGCCATCGGACGGGAGATCTCAAAGGTGGACCCGCAGGCGCGGCAGCGGAAGTCGTATCGGGGCATGACCCCAAGGTTACCCGGCTCGCTCGCCGCGCACCCGTGCCGCCGACGTCCTGTCTCTTCGCGCGGGGCCTCCCCGGGCGGGCGGCAGACGCGCACCGAGAAAGGTCAGGCGAAGGTGATGGAGGCGTAGTCGGCCACCGGCCGGTAGCCGATCGCCTGGTAGATCGAGTTGGATGTGGGGTTGGACAGGTCCGTGAAGAGCAGCACCTCCTCGGCGCCCTCGGTGAGCACTTTGGCGCTCACCGCGTGCGAGAGCGCGGTGCCGTAGCCCTTCCGGCGAAACTCCGCGGGCGTGTAGACGGGGCCGACCCGGGACATCCCGCCGATGGGCGAGGAGGCCCCGGCGAACGCGACGGGCCGCCCGCCCGCCTCCCACACGAGCAGTTCCCGTCTGGCGATCCGGCTGGCCACCAGCGGGGTCAGGTCGACGGGACCGGCGGCCTCGGCCTCGGCCTGGAACTCCTCGCCCCACCGGACCAGGAGATCGAGGTCGTCGGCGACGGCCACGCGCGAGGCCCCTGGCGGAGCGGGGTCCGGGCCAAGCAGCACGTCGAGCCGGTAGAGGCGTTCCGCGCGGCGCTTGGCCTCGGGCCGCCACCAGGAGGCGGCGAACGCCTCGGCCAGCGGGAGCGGCCCGGTCACGCCGGGGATCGCCCTCTCCTTCTCGATCAGGTCGGTGGCGAGGCCGAGCACGGTGTCGGCGGGGATATCGGGGAGCAGCAGGGGGTGCGGAGGCGTCTGGATCGCGGTCGCCACGATCCGGTCGTCGCGCTCCAGCCTGCCCAGCAGCACGTCATCGCCCCACAGACCGCTCCGTACAGCGCGCAGGACCGTGAGCGGAACGGTGTTGCGGACCGGATCCCGCAGCAGCCACGGCTCCGCCATCCCCGCGTACGCCTCGATGTCGGAGGTGAAGGTCCATGTCATGACCATGATTGTGCCTATCGGGGATCACCGGCGCCAACGGGCATGCCGCCGTGTGGGGGGGGGGCGGGGGGGTGGCGCGG
>NZ_JBEOZN010000133.1:0-26679 GCF_040298085.1 Streptosporangium sp. NPDC001681
GGACTGGACTGAGGAGAGCGGGGCCGTGAGGCCGCGCCGGGGACTGGACTGAGGAGAGCGGGGTCGTGAGGAACGAGCGACCCCGCTCGACGAGGGAAGGAGCCGGGTAAGAGCGGCCTCACTGCGACGCGTTAGCGTCGCCGGCAACTCGTGAGGAACGAGCGACCTCCCTCGACGAGGGAAGGAGCCGGGTAAGAGCGGCCTCACCGCGACGCGCAGCGTCGCCGGCAACTCGTGAGGAACGAGCGACCCCGCTCGACGAGGGAAGGAGCCGGATAAGAGCGGCCGAACCGCGACGCGTTAGCGTCGCAATCGGCACAGCGTCGCAATCAACACCCCATCCACTTCTCGATCTCGTCCGGGTGGCGGGGCAGACCGCCTGACATGAGGCGGGCGCCGTCGGCCGTGATGACGAGGTCGTCCTCGATGCGCACCCCGATGCCGCGCAGCTCCGGCGGCAGCGTCAGGTCGTCAGGCTGCAGGTAGAGGCCGGGTTCGACGGTCAGCACCTGGCCCTCCTCCAGCACACCGTCCAGATAGACCTCCGCGCGGGCCCTGGCGCAGTCGTGCACGTCCATGCCGAGCATGTGGCCGCTGCTGCACAGCGTGTAGCGGCGGTACAGGCCGCTGTCCGGCTCCATCGCCTCGTCCGCGCTGATCTTCAGCACGCCCCAGTCGCGCAGTCCCTCCACGATGACCCGCATGGCCGCACGGTGGAAGTCGCGGAAGCTCGCACCGGGCCGCAGGACGGCGATCGCCGCCTCCTGGGCCTCGTACACCAGCTCGTAGACCTGGCGCTGGACCGGGTCGAAGCGTCCGGAGAGCGGCAGGGTCCTGGTGATGTCGGCGGTGTAGAGGTGGTCGGTCTCCACGCCCGCGTCGAGGAGGAGCAACTCGCTCTCGTTCAGCCGCCCGTCGTTGCGGATCCAGTGCAGCACGCACGCGTTCGCGCCGGAGGCCACGATGCTGTCGTAGCCGACCGCGTTGCCCTCCAGCCGGGAGCGGAGGCCGAAGACCCCCTCCAGGTAGCGCTCGCCGCGCCGGTGTCCCAGGGCGGCGGGCAGGGCCCGCACCACGTCCTCGAACCCGCGCGTGGTCGCGTCCACCGCGAACTGCAGCTCCGCGATCTCCCAGTCGTCCTTGATCAGCCGCATCTCGGACAGGAACGCCTCCAGCTCCTCGTCCCCGTCGCCGGGCGCGACTCGCCCGTCCACCGACGCGTCCACCCCGCGCAGCACCCGCGCGGGCCCGCCGAGCACGTCGTCGAGCCTGTCGATCGGCGCGCAGGCGATCTGGTACAGCGCCTCCGCCTCGGCCAGGTCGGGGCGGCGGCCGACCCAGAACTCGCCGTAGCGGCGGTCGCGGTAGAACTCCTGCCCGGCCTGTCCCGGCGCCGACCGCACCGAGCGGGGGCGCAGGAACAGGACGGCCTCCCCGGAGGGCTCGACGACCAGCACGTCGTCGGGTTCCTGGTCACCGGTGAGGTAGGCGAACGCGCTGTGCGTCCGGAACCGGTAGTCGCTGTCGTTGCTACGCGCCTTGAGCGTGCCGGACGGGACGACCAGCCGCTCACCGGGGAAGCGGGCGGCGAGCGCGGCGCGCCGCTTGGCGGTGTAGGCGGCCTGTGGCAGCGCGGCCAGGTCGTCGCGGTGGGTGTCGGCCCAGCCGGTGTTCATGAACTCGGCGAGGGCGTCGGAGACCGGCAGGTCGTGGCTGCCGGTGTTGAGCTTCTGGGTCATTGTGTCCCCGGATGCGAAGGTCTGCGGTCCCTCCCACGCTAGCCCGGAGCGACGGGCCCCGCACCTTCGTCGCCGGGGGTGCGGGGTGCCGCCGTGAACCGCGGATCAGCCCACCGGGACCTGGTAGGTCTTGGCCAGGTCGGAGGTGGCGGCCTCCTTGAAGATCACCGCGCCGCCCAGGGCGTCCTTGTCCGGCTTGGCGACGTACGACAGCAGTGAGGCGGGCTTGTCGAACGTGGTGAAGTCCATGACGGCACCGAACTCCGCGCCCCAGGCCGACTGGCCGCGGTGCGCGGCGACCACGGCGGCCCGGGTCAGGTCCTTGCCCTCGCAGGCCTTCTTGAGCGCGTCGACGACGATCGCCGCCGCCGAGTAGCCGGCGGAGACACCGCTGTCGATGGCCGCGTCCGGATACTTCGCCGCGTAGTCGGCGGCCAGCTTCTTCATGGCCGGCTGGTCGGCGCTGATCGGGGTGCCGGCGGTGATGTAGTAGAAGTCCTTCAGCAGCGCGGGACCCGCCGGGGTGGGCAGCAGCTGCGGGGAGTAGGCCGAGTTGCTGCCGACGAACGGCACGTCCATGCCCTTGGCGAGCGAGACGCCGACGAGCGAGGCGGTCTGCCTGGGGCCGACGGAGACCAGGACGGCCTTGACGCCCTCGGCCTTGAAGGCGGCGACCTGGGCGCTCATGTCCTGGTCGGTGGCCTTGATCTTCTGCTCCACGAGCTTGAGGCCGAGCTTCTCCGCCGCGTACTTGGAGCCGTTCAGCGCGCTCTCGCCGTAGTCGCCCTCGAAGTACAGGTGGCCGATCTTGTCGCCGGACTTGATGCCCTTCTCCTTGGCGAGGAAGTCCACCCCGTTGATCATGTCGATGTCGTAGGTCGTCCCGGTGACCTGGATGGGCCTGCTGCCGAGCAGCCCGGTCGCCCACGCCTGCGGGATGGTGAGCATGTCGTCGGCCTCGATGCGCTGCTTGACCGCGTTGACCATGGGCGAGCCGACGACGTGGGCGAGGGCCACCACCTTCGGGGAGATCTCGGTGTAGGCCGCGACCGCCTTCTGCACGTCGTAGCCGTGGTCACGGACCAGAGCCTCCAGCTGCCGCCCGCACACGCCCCCCGCCGCGTTCGCCTGCTCGAAGTAGAGCTGCTGTGCCTGGGTCAGGCTCTTGCCGAAGGAGGCGTACGGGCCGGTGAGGTCGGTCATCAGGCCGATTGTGATCTTGTCGGCGGTGACGCCGGGGCCGGTCTTCACGCCGTCCCCCCCGACGGCGGAGGGGGCGGCCGCACCCCCGGTGGCCTTCTCGCTGGCGCACGCGGTGACGGCCAGGGCCAGGAGGGCGAGTACCGCGATTCGTCGGACCGGGGTTCTTGGGATTCCCATGTCAGTTCCTTGTGTCGGGGGAGGGGGTGGAGGTGGGGGAGAGCGGGGTCTTCCTCGTCGCGGGGACCGGGGCGGGCCGCCGGGTCACGGCGAGGCGCAGGCGCCTGGCGAGGCCGAGCAGCCCGCCGGGCAGGAAGAGGACGATGACGACGACGGCGGCGCCGTACAGGATGCGGGACGCCTCGGCGGGTGAGACCCCGGCTGAGCCGGGCTCGGCCACCAGCGGCAGGGCGTCGCTGTAGCGGCTGAGCAGTTGGGGAAGCAGGGAGATGAAGAACGCGCCGATCACCGCGCCCGCGACGGAGCCGAGGCCGCCGATGATGATCATCGCCAGGTAGTCGAGGGAGAGCAGCAGGCCGAAGTAGTCGGGTACGGTGCGCTGGAAGACCAGCGCGATCAGGACTCCGGCCAGCCCTCCGTACATCGACGACAGCACGAACACCCCGGCGCGGTAGCGGGCCACCGGCACGCCCATCACCCCGGCCGCGATCTCGTGGTCGCGGATGGTGTTCATGGCCCGGCCCGGCCGGCCGCGTAGCACCCCGCGGGCGAACAGCGCCGCGCAGGTCAGCACGGCCAGCCCGAGGAACCACAGGCGCTCCAGCGACCCGAACGGCACCTGGGCGATCACCAGTTCGGGGGAGTCGGCGAACACGAATCCGAACAGTTCCATCGGCGGCACCGCCCGCCCGTTGTAGCCGCCCGTCACGGGTTCGGCGTTGAACAGCACGTGCTGGCCGACGAAGATCAGCGCGAGGGTGGCGATGCCGAGGTACGCGCCCTTCAGGCGTCCCGCGATGGGGCTGAACACCCCGCCCGCGACACCCGCGGTGAGCACCGCGAGCAGTGCCGCGACCGGCGTGGGCAGGCCGAGGCCGCCGAGGGCGTGCGCGCCGCCCTCCGGTTCGGCGGCGAAGTAGACGTAGGTGTACGCGCCGACCGCGAGGAAGAACGCGTGGCCCATGGAGAGCTGGCCGGTGGCACCGGTCAGCAGGTTGAGGCCGATCGCCCCGATCGCCGCCGACATCGCGAAGAGCCCGGCCTGCAGCCAGAAGCCCTCCAGGTAGAACGGTACGGCGACCGCCGCCGCGACCAGCACGACACAGGAGAGGATGACCTTCTTAGACACGTGCCAGCTCCCTCGTCCCGAACAGCCCCGCGGGGCGGATGAGCAGGACCACGATCATCACGAGGAACGGCGCGACGTCGCCGATACCCCGGCCGAGGAAGACCAGGTCGTTCTGGTAGCCGCTCATCATCGCCTCGGTGACACCGATGATCAGCCCGCCGGCCAGTGCCCCGGTGGTGGAGTCGAGGCCGCCGAGGATCGCCGCGGGGAACGCCTTCATCGCCGCGAAGGTGGTGCTGCGATCCAGACCCGGGGTGGGGAAGACGCACAGGAAGAGCGCGGCGACGGCGGCGAGTGCTCCGGCGACCGCCCAGGCCCCCATCGAGACCCGCCCGCGCCGCACGCCCATCAGCGCGGCGGTCTCGGTGTCCTCCGCGGTGGCGCGCATGGCGATGCCCCAGTTCGTGTACTTGAACGCCAGCAGGAAGGCGGAGATCAGGGCCGCGGCGACGGCCAGCGCGACGAGCCGGGTCTCGGCGATGCTGACGCCTCCCAGGTGCAGCACCCGGTCGCGCCACGGGTCGCCCAGGGCGAGCACGTCGGTGCCGATCTGCCTGGTGAGCTCGGTGGTCAGCACGATGTCGACACCGATCGTCACGATCGCGAGGACGCTGTGCGAGATGACATTCGCCCTGCGGATGATCAGGAATTCGATCAGGGCGCCCACGACCGCCGCGCCGGCGATGCCCAGCAGCAGCGCGGTCCAGAAGCCGATCAGCGGGTGCAGCCTCGCGACCACGAATCCGCCGACCAGCAGCAGCGAGGCGTGGGCGAAGTTCACCACCTCGGTCGCCTTGAAGATGATCACGAAGCCCAGGGCGATCAGCGCGTACACCGCTCCGACGGAGATGCCGTTCACCAGGAGTTCGAGAAAGGTGATCATGAGGTGACCTCCTCGGTCCCGCTCGCGGTCGTGCTCTCGGCCGCCGCGCCCAGGTAGGCGCGGACGACCTCGGGATCGTTCTGCACCTCGCCGGGCGGGCCGTCCGCGATGCGCCTGCCGAAGTCCAGGACCGTCACCGCGTCGGCGAGCCGCATGACCATCCCCATGTCGTGCTCGACCAGCAGGATCGAGATGCCGAGGCTCTCCCGTACCGCGACGATCAGTTCGGCCATGTCGCGGCGCTCGCCGCCGTTCATGCCGGCGACCGGCTCGTCCAGCAGCAGCAGCCGCGGTTCCATGCACAGTGCCCGTGCCAGTTCCACGCGCTTCTGCACGCCGTACGACAGAAGTCCGACGGGCGTGGCCAGGTGCTCGGAGAGCCCGACGAACGCGGCGATCTCGGTCACCCGCCCGCCGTGCGCGGCGGCCTCGCGTCGGGCCGACGGCAGCCGCAGCCCGGCGGAGAGGAACCCGGCGCGGGTCAGCCGGTGGCGGCCGAGCATCAGGTTGTCCCGCACCGACAGCATCGGCGACAGCGCGATGTTCTGGAAGGTGCGCGCCACGCCCAGGGCGGCGATGCGGTGCGGGGCCAGGGCGGTCAGTTCCGCGTCGCCGAACCGCACGCTGCCCGAGGTGGCCCGGTAGACGCCCGACAGGACGTTGAAGCAGGTCGACTTGCCCGCCCCGTTGGGCCCGATCACAGCGTGCACACTGCCGGGCTCGACGGTGAAGCCGACCGCGTCCAGCGCGGTGAGCCCGGCGAAGCGCACCGTCACCTCGCGCACGTCGAGCCGGGGAACGAAGGTGTCCTTACCGCTCACGCGGACCACCTCGCCAGCACGGGACGGGCGTCGGCCGCGTCCGCGGGCGCGTCCGCAGGCGCGTCCTCGATGCCCAGGTAGCGGCGGCGCACCTCGTCGCTCGCGGCGAGTTCGGCGGCCGGTCCCGACAGGACCACCTCTCCGACCTCCAGCACGTAGGCGTGCGAGGCCAGGGACAGGGCCATGGCGGCGTTCTGCTCCACCAGGAGCACCGTGGTCCCCCCGGCGTTGATCTCGCGAACGGTGTCGGCGATCCGGGCGGCCATCATCGGCGCCAGGCCGAGGGTGGGCTCGTCGAGCAGGAGCATCCTCGGTCTGGCCATCAGCGCGCGGCCGATGGCGAGCATCTGCTGCTCGCCCCCGGACAGCAGTCCCGCGCGCTGCCCGGCGCGCTCGGCGAGCACGGGGAAGAGCGTGAGCACCTTCTCTCTCGCCTCGGCCGCCGACCGCCGGTCGGGCGCGCCGAGTGCACCGGCCCGCAGGTTCTCCGCCACGGTCATCCGCGCGAAGACCCGGCGGCCCTCGGGTACCTGGACGACGCCGCCGGCCACGACGGCCGAGGTGGTGGCGCCGGAGAGCCGCGTCCCGCCGAAGGTGACCTCGCCCGCGGTGATCCCGCCCCGGTGGAACCGGAGGGTGCCCGATATGGCGCGCAGCAGGGTGGACTTCCCCGCGCCGTTGCCGCCGAGCACCGCGACGACCGAACCGCGCGGGACGTCCAGCGAGACACCCCGCAGGGCCAGGACCGGGCCGTAGCTCACCGCCAGATCCCTGACGACCAGCCCGGAGTCTCCGGGCGGGCGAGGGGCGTGCACGTCCATGTGTTCCTCCTGTACAGCCGATGAACGCACCCAACCGAGGTGGTTCACCGGCGTCCAGAGGGCCAGGTGAAGTCGGGGCGGGCGCCCATGCCGGGCGGTGCGCGGTTGTGCGCGAGTACAACCCCGGATCACGAAACAGAACAGAACCTTGTTCCATTACCTGACTTGCTGACACGATTCCCAGATGGGGACCCGGCCGGTTACGGATGACGAAGTACGCAGGATCATGCGCCTGGCCGCCCGACGGCTGCTGCTGAGACTTCCCGAGCTCACCGACGAGCTCGTCGCGAGGATCCGCGACACCGACGAGGCGTACCGCAGGATGGTGCCCACCGACGACCACTGGCAGAGCGTCTACGAGGCGATGCGGGACGGCATCGGCGCCATCCTGCTGCCCCGCCCCGAGCGGCGCGACCTGCCACAGGCCGAGAAGACCGCCCGGCGCAGGGCGGAGCAGGGCCTGCCCATGGACTCCCTGCTGCGCAGCTACCGGCTCTCCGCACAGGTGATGTGGGACGGCCTCATCGACGTGGTCACCGAGGAGGAGTCCGACAGCCTGCCGGTCCTGATCCGCAGCGCCACGAAGGTGTGGCACGCCATCGACAGGCAGGCGATCGCCGCCGCCGAGGCCTACCGAAGACGGGAGGCCGAGATGTTCGGCCGCACAGCCGAGAGGGTCCAGGCCCTGCTCGACGCGCTCCTGGAGGACCGGGCGGACGCCGCCCTGGTCCGCAGTGCCGCCGCCGCGCTGGACCTGCCCGAGCTGGGCCGGTACGCCGTCGTCATCACCAGGTTGCCGGGCCGCCACGACCACGGGGACGACGCCCCACGGCCGACCGCCCTGGGCGCGATGCGGTTGCTGTGGCGGATGCGCCCCGACTACGAGGTGTCGGTGGTGCTGCTGCACGAGGCGGACATGGAGCACCTGGCCGAGGAGTTGCGCCCGCACGTCACCGGTTGCGCCGGGATCAGCCCGATCGTCGAGGGACTGGCCGAGCTGGGCCGCGCCAGGCGGCTCGCCGAGCTCGCTCTGCGGACGTGCGTGGGCGACGGCCCGGAGATCGCCAGACTGGAGGACAGGCTGCCCGCCGCCCTGGTGGTCAGCCAGCCCGAGCTCGCGGGCCACCTGAGCGGAGCTGTGCTGCGGCCCATCCTCGCCCTCGACCAGGCGGACAGGGACGTGCTCCTCGGCACCCTGCAGGCGTGGCTGCGCTGCGAGGGCTCGGCCATGCGCGCCGCGGGGCAGCTGTACTGCCACCGCAACACGGTGTTCAACCGCATCCGCCGCATCGAGCAGCTCACCGGCCGTTCCCTGGCGCGCCCGCTCGACATCGTCGAGCTCACCCTGGCCCTCGACGCGGTCCGGCTGCTGCCCGTCACGTGACAGTCACAGGTTTTGCCGTCTCGGTGGCTTAGCGTGAGGCCTGATTGGGCAGAGGAAAAGGATACCCGCGCCCGGCTGAACCGAGGTGGTGTCAATGCTGATCGGTACGATTCTGCAAGGCAAGGGAACAGAGGTGGCGACCGTACGCCCAGGTGCGACGGTCACCGAACTCCTGGCCATCCTGGCCGAGAAGAACATCGGCGCCGTGGTGGTGTCCGAGAACGGCTCCTCCATCGAGGGCATCGTCTCCGAGCGCGACGTGGTACGGCGGCTGCACGACCGGGGCGCGCGCGTGCTGGACGACACGGTGTCGTCCATCATGACGACCGAGGTCCGCACCTGCCCCCCGGACACCGACGTCGACGACCTCCGCCAGACCATGACCACGCATCGCATCCGGCACGTGCCGGTCGTGGACGCCGGCCGGCTGGCCGGGATCGTGAGCATCGGCGACGTGGTCAAGAGCTCCATCGAGGCGCTGGAGACGGAGAAGGCCTACCTGGTCGACTACCTCCACCGCTGAGCGCCCGTTCCCCGAAGTTCCCGGTGAAGACCCGATGGGCCCGGCGCGACGCGCCGGGCCCATCGGTCCGATATCCCCTCCCGCTACTGGACGACTATCTTGTCCACCTCGATGGTCACGCCCTTGACCTGCGGTGTCGACGTTCCCGTCGTCACCTTCCCGGTCCCGGCGCTGACACCCTTGATCTTCATCGTGTAGTTCAGGCTGCCACCCGGGGCGCCGGGCGTGCTGGTCACCCGGAGGTCCTCGGTCGGCGGGCCGGTGATCTGGCCGCCCGCGGTGCCGTCACCGTTCTCCGCTCCCACGGTCAGGCCGTAGCCCGCCGGGGGGTCGCCGGGCAGGTTGCCCGGGTCGTAGGTGTAGGTGATGTCCTCGGTCCCGTTCAGCCCGATCCACTGCTGGAACACCTTGGTGGCGGTGGTGCCGTAGAGGTTGACCCGCCACTCGATGACGAGCCAGTCGCTGACGCCGTCGGTCAGCGTCCCGGCGTAGATGCCCGGCGCGCCGGTGCCGTCCAGGTCGGTCCAGTAGGGGGCGAGCACGTTGTTCGGGGTCGAGGGGTCGGGCAGGGTCTGCGGTTCGAACGAGATGTCCGTCGACCCCGAGCTTCCTCCGGCGATCGTGTAGCCGTTGGAGACGATGCCGATCCTGGTGTAGGTCTTGCCCGCGTACTGGAACGCGGGGACCGTGAAGTTGATCGCCTGCTCGTCGCCGATCGGTACCGGTGCGATGCCGAAGGCGTCAAGCGGCAGGTACGGGGCTGGCCCGATGCCCGGGGCGATGCCCGGCCTGTCCGGCTGCCTGGCCGCGAGGGTGGTCTTCGCCGTCGCGATCTGGGAACCGACCTTGGTGGCGCCGGTCACCGAGTTCAGGCGCAGCTTGCTGTCCAGCGTGCTGACCGCGGTGACCTCGGCGTCCTGGAGCGTGTCGTTCCGCACGGTGACGGTGCAGGTGGACTCGCCGGTGTTACGCGGGATGGTGGCCGGGGCGCAGGTCTGCTCCACCGGGACGGCGCCCTGCTTGCGGACGAACGCCACCGGCAGGTGCAGCTCGCGCGAGCCGTTCACCTGCTTGAGGTTCACCTGGCCGAAGTACTGACCCTCGGGCAGGTCGGGTGCGGTGATCACCACGCTGAACTTGGCGGTCTTGCCCGCCTTCACGGTGAGCAGCGGCGGCAGCACCGAGATGTTCGCGCCGGCCACGGTCGTGCCCGTGGCGGTGAAGACGAGCGTCTTGTCCGTGACGTTGGTGACCGTCCGCTTGGCGGTGATGAGACCCGGCATGATCGGGGCGTTCACCGACGGCAGGTTCAGGTCGATGCGGTTCAGCGGGTCGTCGGCCGCGGCCAGGAAGTTCGCGCCCGTCTCGTCCAGGGTCAGGCCGGGGTCACCGGCCTTGGTCAGGTCGATGCGCCCGCCGCCGGTGTCGAACGGGTCGGCCGGGGTGACGCCGTCCTGCTTGGTGACCGAGGTCTTGGCCGTCGTCTCCAGTGCGGACTTCACCTGGCCGGGGGTCCAGTCCGGGTGCAGCGCGAACACCAGGGCCGCGGAGCCCGCGACGTGCGGCGACGACATCGACGTGCCCGCGATGACCTGGTACAGGTTGTTCGGCGGGCCACCGGCCGGATCCTCCAGCACCGGCGTCTGTCCGGCCACGATGTGCAGGCCGGGGGCGGTGACGTCAGGCTTGAGGAAGTCGCCGCCGGGGCCGCGCGAGGAGAACGTGGTGATCCTGTCGCTCTGCCAGGTGGCCTTGGTGCCCTGGGTGAACGAGGCGGTCGCGCCGGGGTTGGCCGACAGGAACGTCAGCAGCGCGTCCGTATCGGGCTTGTCGATGTGAACCGTGGGGAGCCAGTGGTTGTCGGTCATCACGTCGAGCGGGCTGGAGTTGTACAGGATCATGCCGGCCGCGCCGCCCTGCTTGACGTTGAAGCTCTTCAGCACCCGGTTGGGACCGCGCTCACAGGCGACGATCTTCCCGACGAACAGGCCCGGGGGCGCGGGTGTGGTGCACAGAGCGTTGGAGTACGGCGGCGCCGAGGCCCGCACCACCGGCAGCGCGGAGGGCACGCCCCCCGTGATGGAGGCGCCCTTCAGCGTGGCCGTCGCGCCGCCGGAACCGGACAGCGTGATCGTCGACTGGAAGGTCCTGGGCTGGGTGGAGGCCGCCACCGTGGTCACCCACGGGGCGACGTGGTTGACCGTCGCCGCGCCGGGACCCGCGTTGCCCGCTGAGGCCGAGACGAGCACGCCGGCCGCGTAGGCGTCGAGGAAGGCCAGCTCCACCGGGTCGCTGTAGGGGGAGGTGCCGCCCGAGATCGAGAAGTTGATCACGCGGACGCCGTCGAGGATGGCCCGGCCGACCGCCTGGGCGGAGTCGGAGGGGAAGCAGCCCTCGACGCCGCAGACCTTGTAGATCGACACATGCGCCGCCGGGGCGATGCCGTGGATCGGGCCGCGGCTGATGCCGAGCGGGTTGGCGTCGGCGACCGGACCGCCGGCCGAGGTGGTCGCGGTGTGGGTGCCGTGACCGTTGGAGTCACGGGCGCTGGTCGGGAAGTACTCGCCGGGGTAGACCGCGTTGTAGGTGTCGAGGAACGGGGCACCGCCGATGAGCTTCCGGTTGCAGACGAACGGGTCGGCCGCCGGGGTCAGCGGGTTGTCGCCGAAGTTGCAGACGCGCGGGGTGCCGTCCTTGGTCGCCGGTACGGCGGGCAGCGTACCCGGGTCGGCGAACTGGGGGTGCTCGGGCCAGACACCGGAGTCGAGGATGCCGACGACGACGCCCTTACCGGAGGAGGAGCTGCCGCCCAGCTTGTTGTAGATCGCGGGCGCCCCGATGAACTCGGGGCTGGAGTCGGTCAGCAGCTGCTCGGGCTTGTCCTCCTGGACGGCGGCCACCCCGGGCAGCTTCAGCACCGCGGCCGCCTTGTTGGCGGGGATGCGCAGCGCGATGCCGCCGTAGACGGTCCGCAGCTTCTGGCCCGCCGTGGCGCCCGGCACGCTTCTGGCCAGTTCGGCGAGGAAGGTGTTCTCGACGTCCTCGATGTGTTTCTGGTATTTCTTCGCGTCGCCGCTCTTTATGTCAAGAGCCTTCCCGGTCTTGGCCGGGCTCGTCGCGGGAAGTCCTTCGAGGCCGCCCTGATAGGCGGCGAAGGAGTCGTAGTCGAGCTTGACCATCACGTTGACCGTGGCGCCCGAGGTCGACTTCAGCAGCCCCTCGTCACTGCGGGCGAGCTTGCCGGTGGGGGACTTCGCGCCCTGGACCGGCTCACCCCCGGTCAGGGGGGTCGCCGTCCACTTGGCGGACGGCGCGGGGGTGGGGGTGGGATCCGCACTCGCGGGCGGCGCCATCGCCGCGACGAGCCCGAGGCCGGCGGCGAGTACCGCCACGCGTCTGGTCCTCGGTAAGTAGGGCTTCCTGGTCAACGAGACCTCCCTTTCGACACGCATGAACAGCTCACGTGGCGGGGAGGGGGGCCGTCCGTGTGCCCGGGGCAGGGCATGCCGGGGGAGGCCGTGACCCTCCCCGTCGGGTGACACGCGATCGGCCACCCGGTAAAGGCGGCCGATCATGACTGGCAGCCTAACTAGAGACCATTTATTTGCCTAGATCATGAAATTGACACAATCATCATTGGAATTGGTCAAATTTCATTGCAGACTGCACCGGGTGTTCTGGTTACCGCAGAGCCGCGGCTCGGCCGCTCTCCAGGCCCGAGGCACTTGTGGCCGGCGACAGGCACGACGGTCCACCGTGCGTAGACTGACCCCAGATGACACGCGGGAGGCCCGGTTGAAGCTCAAGCTTGATCTACATCCCATCTACAACCGGGGTGGGGAGATCGACAAGGCACTGCGGGGCATCATCGACGAGGCCATCAGGAAGAAGGCCACCGAGGTCGAGATCATCCCCGGCAAGGGCTCGGGCCAGCTCAAGAAGAAGGTCCTGCGCTTCCTGGAGCAGAAGGAGATCAAGGCCCTCTACCACCGCATCGACAAGGACGCCAAGAACCACGGCCGTCTCTTCGTCTACTTCCGCTACAAGTAGGAACCGGGGCGGTGATCGGGCGCAGCGGCGGATGGCCGATCCCGCCTGAAGGCCGGCACCTGCCTCTCGGTGTCGTCGTCGCCACAGATCGCGATCCTGAATGCCGTCCCGCGCCGGCGGGCCATCGCTTAAAGGGGCACCGTAACGCGGAATTCCCGGCATTCCCATATCGGCTACCGTCGGACCCGACATGGTTGACATAACGGCCAGAGTGGACAGAAGCGGTCGGATGACAGCCGAGTGTGACAGCGAGGAAACGATGGACGGTGGCGATGAGACTACGGCAGCTGGAGTACTTCGTCGCGGTGGCCGATCGCGGGTCGATCCGCAAGGCGGCGGAGGCTCTGTTCGTGGCCCAGCCATCGCTCTCGACCCAGATAGCGGCGCTTGAGAGGGAGGTCGGCGGGGCGCTGCTGAACCGGCAGCCGCGGGGGGTGACCCTGACGCCGGCAGGCCGGGTCTTCCTCCGTGAGGCGCGTAGCACGCTGGCGGCGGCCGAGCGGGCGAAGCGGTTCGCGATCCTGGCCCTGGGGGGCGAGCAGGGCGAGCTGAGATTCGCCACGGTCCTGTCGATCGCCGCGGGGCTTGTGCCCGACGCTCTTCTCGCATGGCGGTCCGGACGGCCGGGAGTCCCTGCCTACCTGCACGAATACCGTAGCTCGGCCGAGTTGGAGCGTTCCACTCGGCAGGGGTTGCACGACTTCGCCGTCGGCCCCAAACCCTCCGCGGCGTTCGAGGTGATGGAGTCCATCGGTACCGAGGAGTTCGTCGTGGTCCTTCCCCAGGGAGACCCCCTGCTGGACTCGCGGGCGGTCGACATCTCCGCCCTCGGCGACCGGCCGTGGGTGCTGTTCTCGCGCGACCACGGCCTGTCGGACATCCTCGACGAGGTGTTCGCCGCCGCGGGAATCGCACCGGAGGGGGCCGTCTCGACCAGCCAGACCGACGTGGCCGTCCGCCTCGCGACCGTCGGGCTCGGGCCGACCCTCGTCCCGGGTAACGTCGTCCCCCGGCCGCTGCGGCGCTACGCCCGATCGCTGGCGGTGCCGTTGCTGCGCGAGCTCTACGTGTACTCGACGACCGCGCTGCCGAGCCTGGCCCAGCCGTTCCTCAACGAGTTGAAGACGGTCACCGCGACTCAAAAGTGATAGCCGCAAACTATCGCTCCGGTAGCGAAATAGGGACTATTCGCTATTTCTTGCTGCTCCTAACGTATGGGACCACCGAGAAAGTGAGGACCCTTACGTGACCGCGAAGACAAGCCATACCGATGAGTTTCCGCTGGCCGGAGACCTGATCGCCGCCGGGTTCGACAGTTGGAGTGAGGAGTTGAGGCAGGAGTTCAGGGAGAACGCCTACAACCTGGTCATCGGATCCAAGGTGCTGTCCGAGGACGACCGGGTCAGGGTCTGGCACATCGAGGTGCCGCCCGGTCAGCGGTTGCCGGCGCACCGCCACACGCTCGACTACTTCTGGACCGCCCTGCGCGACGGCGTGTCCATCCAGCACACCGACGACGGCACCACTCGCCGAGTCGTCTACAGAAAGGGCGACACTCGCCACTTCGTCTTCCGGAACGGGAGTTACCTGCTGCACGACCTGGTCAACGACAGCGACACCATCCTGGAGTTCATCACCGTCGAGCACCTCGCCTAGAACCTTCGAGGTGGCTCGCCGGGCTCGCATCGGTGACCACCGGGTCTCCCGAGCCCTCTCATCCCTTTCTCTTTTCGCAATGCCGAAGGTTAGCCAATGTCGAACTCCGCTTCGCAGCTGTCCGCCAGTCCACCCCCCAACGCCTCCTCCCACCGGCGGGTCCTGACCGCGACCACGGTCGGTACCACCCTGGAGTGGTTCGACTTCGCCCTGTACGGCGCCCTCGCCGGCGTGGTCTTCCCGCATGTCTTCTTCCCCACGTCGACCCCGGCGGTGGCCGTCATCCAATCCTTCGCCACCTTCGGCGTCGGATTCCTGGCACGCCCGCTGGGCGCCGCAGCCTTCACCCGGATAGCCGATCGGGCCGGCAGGAAGAAGGCCATGGTCGTCTCGCTGACGATGATGGGCGCCGTCTCACTGGCCATCGGGCTCCTGCCGGGATACGACTCCATTGGCGCGGCGGCACCCGCCGGCCTGGTGCTCCTCCGTTTCCTGCAGGGCTTCTGCCTCGGCGGGGAGGCGAGTTCCGCCCAGGTCATGGCCCTTGAGTACGCCCCCGACAACCGCCGCGGCATCTACGGGGCCATGGTGAACTTCGGCAACCCGCTGGGCCAGGTGATCGTGGCGGTGTTCATGCTCGGCGCGGGAGCGGCCATGAGCGAGACCGTCCTCAACAGCTGGGGCTGGCGCATACCTTTCGTGCTGGGGTCCGTGATCGCCGTCATCGGCTACTTCATCCGCCGCCACGTGGAGGAGTCACCGGTCTTTCTGGAGGCGAGTCAGCTGGGAGCACAGACGCGCCGCCCCCTTCTTGAGGTGTTCCGGACGCAACGGTCCAGCGTCGTGCGGCTCATCCTGGTGTGGCTGCCCAACACCGCGCTGAGCTACCTGGTCAGCACGTACTCTCTGGCGTACATCGTCAACGACCTGGGCATGTCCAGCTCCGTCACCTTCGGGCTCGTCCTCGCGCTGAACCTCTGCGGGCTCGCACTGGTCCCGCTGGGCGGGGCGCTGTCCGACCGTTTCGGCCGCAAGCGGGTGCTGACCCTCACGATGGCGACCTCGCTCTGCGGGTCGGTGGCGCTGTTCCCGCTGCTCGACACCAAGAGCATCCCGGTGATGCTGCTGGCCATGCTCATCGGGCAGGGCTCACAGTTCATGTCCGCCGGGGTCATGGCGGCGTTCTTCGCCGAGCCGTTCCCGACCGCGGTCCGGTACTCCGGCCACGCCACCGTCTACACGATGAACAATCTCATCGCCGGATCGACCGCGCCGTTCGCGGCGGCCCTGCTGTTGTCGAGCACCGGCACCACGTGGAGCATCGTCGGTGTCCTGGTGGCGCTGTACGCCGTCGGCATCGTCTCGCTGATAACGCTGCCGGAGACGCGCTGGCAGCCGTTCGCGAACAACCACCGGGTCGACGAGCGCGGCGGCGTGGAGCCGGCCGCTCCGGCCGCGGTCAACTGACCGAACCCCCGAATCGGAGGAACACATGATGGAAGCGGTAATCAAGACCGGTCCCCAGCCGGGCATCGAGGTGGCCGACGTGCCCGAGCCGACGGCGGCGGCGGGGGAGGTTCTGATCGAGGTGGAGTCGGCATCGGTCTGCGGAACCGACTACACCCTCGCGGACTGGACCCCCGGTGCGGCGGCGTGGGGCAGCGACTTTCCCCTGATCATGGGGCACGAGTACTGCGGCCGCGTGGTCGCGCTGGGCGAGGGCGTGACGACGATCGGAGTCGGCCAGCGGATCGCGGGTGAGTCGCATGTGTGGTGCGGCAGCTGCCCGGCCTGCCGGCGCGACGCGCGGCACAACTGCCTCAACATCACGATTCCGGGTGTGAACCGTGACGGCGCGTTCACCTCCCTGCTCGCGGTACCGGTGTCCGCGTGCTTCCCGCTGGCCGACCAGGTCGGTCCCGAAGCGGTCCTTTTCGAGTCCGCGGGCGTCGCGATGCACGCGATCCAGCAGGCGGGCGAGGTTCAGGACCGGACCGTCGTCATCACCGGCGCGGGCCCGGTGGGGCTCTTCCTCGTCGCCGAGCTGAGAGCGCTGGGAGCCGGTGAGGTGATCGTCCTGGAACCGAACCAGGCGCGGCGTGACCGCGCGGCCGCACTGGGCGCGGTCACGTTCGGCGCCGACCAGGTCACCGACTTCGTGGAGCACAGCCGGCGCAGCGGCCCCCTGGGCGGTGCGGAGATCGGATTCGAGGTCTCCGGTGCCCCGTCCGCCTACGAGGCGATGTTCTCCGCCCTCGGCCTGGAATCCACCCTGGTCTCCGTCGGGCACTCGTCCTCGCTGGTCGGTGTCAACATCTCCCGGGACGTCAATCTGCGCGTCATCAACTGGAAGGGCGTGTACGGACGCCGTATCTGGTCCAGTTGGGAACAGCTGCAGGACCTCGTGCTCTCGGGCCGGGTCGACCTCGGATCGTTCATCGAAGGCGAGATCAAGGTGAACGAGCTGCCTGACCAGCTGGGTGCGATCCGGCAACTGCCGGGCAAGGTGATCGTGCGGCCATGACGTCAGACGCCCACCTCGCGGCAGAACCGGACACCCGCTCGGGGCCGACCGTCGCGTTCATCCATACCGTGCCCACACTGGTGACGGTGTTCGAGCACCTCGCGAAGTCCGGCATCGAGGGCGTGACCACCCGTCACATCGTCGACGAGGTGCTGTTCGGATCGGCGACGGCCGAGCCGGGCCTGGCCTTCGACCGGACGGTGACGGCACTGCAGCACCACGTGGACTCGGCCCTGGCGGGTGGCGCCGACGCGGTGATCGTCACCTGCTCGACGCTGGGGCCGGCCACCGATGTCGTCGCGGCGACACGGAAGAGACCGGTGATCCGGATCGACCGGCCGATGGCGCGGCACGCGATCGGCTACCGCAGGATCGGCGTCATCGCCACCCTGGAGTCCAACCGCGCCGCGAGCCGCGCCATCATCGAGCGGACCGCCGCGCACGAGGGCAGGACCGTCGAGGTCGTCGACCGGCTGTGTGAGGGGGCGTTCGACCACCTGCAGGCCGGTCACCCCGACCGGCACGACGAGGCCGTCCGCCGAACGGTGGCGGACCTCGCCGCCGAGGTGGACGTCATCGTGCTGGCGCAGGCGACCATGGCGAGCGCCCTCGACGGGGCCGATGTCCGTGTCCCCGTGCTCACCAGCCCCGGGTCCGCCGTGAGCGAGGTGTCCTCGCTCGCTCGCCGGCCCGTCGTCTCCGAGCCGGAGCCGCGTCCGCGCGGCGAGGTCACGCAGCTTCGGATCTACCGGATCAGGGAGGGGCTGATGGCCGACTGGCTGCCGTTCTTCCACAAGACCATCGTCCCCCTGCACCACCTGGTCGGCGTCCAGGTGTCCGCGGCATGGGTCAATGTGGAGGACCCGGACGAGTTCGTATGGATCAGGGAGTTCGACTCGGTGGAATCCGTCACGCACCAGGAGAACGAATTCTTCTCCACCGCGGCTCGCGTGGCACTCGGCGACGTGCGGGGACGCTACGTGGAGTCGGCACAGATTCGAATGCTGAGAGCCTGAACCCATCGAGCCGGGTCTGATCCGAACGCGTTGAAACGAGGAACGGGGCCGCGCCGGTCGTGGCGGCCCCGACCGCAAGGCGCTTTTCCTGGAACTTTATGTTTTCTTTATCCGTCATTTACGGAAAGGGGGCTCGTCGGGCCGGGTAGGAGGGGGTAACGATCGACACGAGGCCATCACTTACCGGGGGAGGGTGCGAGTTGTCGATCGACCAGGATTCTCTGGTCGTCGACGTTTCCGGCCGATACCGTGTGCGGCTGCCGCTCGGCGGCAAGGAGCGCGCGACGAGGCTCGTCCTGTACGGCCGCCCCTCCGGGAACAGGATCGTCTACGGTCTCGCGGTCCTGGACGAGGGCGGGAGGGTCATGCTCGACTCCCCGGGGTTCAGGTCCCGCCACCAGGTGCAGACGTTCGCCGCCGCTGCCGGGCTGGCCTCCGAGTATCGGCGGTACGCCACGGAGCAGGAGGCGTATGCCGCGTTCGGGAACCGGGCGCGGCAGTGGTACACCACGGCGCACGAAGGACTCCCCGCCAGCCTCGCCGAAGAGGCGCCGACCGAGCTTCTGCCGTATGGCGGGGCGCTGGATGGCGCGCCCGCTCCGGCGACCAGCCTCACCTGGGACGACCGGACACTGGTCGCGACAGATTCGATCTCCGGGCGTTCGATGCGGCTCGCGCCCGCGGCCCTGTACCACTACCGCTACGAGCGCGCCGTCTTCGTCTCGGGCAAGAACTCGGGCAAGAAGGAGTCGCGTTTCCTCACCGGTCTCGCCGCGCTCGACGCCGACGGGCTGGTGCTCGCCGACCTGCCCGGCGACTGGACGCCACCGGACGTGGCCATCTTCGCGGCGGGGAGGGGGGTGCCCGTGCGCGACGCCCTGATCGCACCGCCCTGGGCGGTGCGTGCCACCCTGGGCAGGCGAGCTCCCGGCTGGACGCGTCTCACCGGGCAGGCGCTCTCCAGAGCGTCCAGGGCGAGGACGGTCGCCACGGTCTGTGCCGGGGTGGCGGGCCTGTTGGCGATGGCCTACATCGTCTCGGCGAGCGGCTGGTTCGCGTGGCGGGGGCTGTCCGCGCTGGGAAGGGCGCTGCTGGACATCCTGGACGCCAAGTGGCTGGCGGTCTTCTTCGCTCCCCTGCTCGTCGTCCTGAACCCCGCGCGCCAGGCGTGGCACGGCCGGCGGATCCGGCGCGGCAGCGCGCTCGGGCCACCCGGCGGACCGTACCTCTCCGTCTGGCGCAAGAGTACGTTGCGCGTCTGGCTCGGCCCGCGGATGGTTCCCGACGACATCGCGATCGGGCCGGACGCGGGCTGCGCGGCCGGCCTGATGACCTACCGCCATGGGAACCTGGCCGGACTCTTCGTGATGGGCGGCAGCGGCCGGATCCTCCGTCACCTGCCCGGACCCTGGTCACCGGAGGACGCGCACCGCTTCGCCACACGGCACGGCCTCGGCTTCGAGGCCCGGACGCTGAGCCGCGAGGAGTATCTCGGCCTCACCGCCGACGCCTACGACGCCGTCCCCTGACGCGTTTTCCGAGAACGGCTCCGTCTTGGGGTTTTTGGACTGTTAAAAGCCCATATTGATGGATCGACGGCGAGCGGGTGGGTGCGGCACCATTATGTGACGCATGACAGCAATGTCCTCTCCGGCGATCGGTGGAGCCTTCGGCAGGGCGCGGATCGCGGCGGGGGTGCCCGAGCGGGGGCCCGATTCCGGCTTGAACGATGTTCCGACGAGTTCAGTGCTGTCATCCGCGTACCCTCACCTTCTTCGAAAGGCCCCTCATGAGCGATATCAAGGCACTTCTCGCCCAGCGTGCCGAGCTGGACCGTCTGATCGAGGAACTCCAGTCCGGCGATCTGAAGGAGCGCGAGAACACCCTCGGTGACATCCTCGCGGCCGTCGCCAAGTGGGCGACCGCGCAGGGCCACGAGGCACTCAGGAGGGACCTCAAGAACTGGGAGTACGTCACCTTCGCCGGCATCGAGGTCGGTGTCGGCCACGACGGCGGCGAGCGCTGGGGCCTGCCGCCCAACTCGGTCACCGTGATGGACTCCGTCAGCGGGACCGACGTGGAGTTCGGGACCACGCCCCCGCCGATCCAGGCGGTCATCGGCCTCCTGGAGGGCCTGCTGGCCACGCGCTAGTCCCGCTTCGCGCGTGCCCGTACGGGCACCGGTGCCTCGCGCGGAGCCCGGTCGCACGGCTTACCGGGACCCTCACGGAGTCCAGGTAAGCCGTGCGACCGGGCGTGGTTTCTCCCGAGGGCGTCCCGCGGCGGGCCGCGGCGAGGTCACGCGCCGGGGGAGGTGGCGGCGGGCGGTGGCGCTGTAGGAGGATCTGCCCAGATCTCATCCCGTGTTGGAGGCGTCATGTCGGTGTTGCGAAACCTGGTGGAGAGCATCCGGAACGGCGGGATCGAGGTGATCGACCTGACGGCGCCGCTGTCGTCGGAGACGCCGATCCTGCGGCTGCCGGAGCCGTTCGGCAACACCGTCCCGTTCACGCTCAAGGAGATCAGCCGCTACGACGACCGCGGCCCCGCCTGGTACTGGAACGACATCGTGACGGGAGAGCACACCGGCACCCATTTCGACGCCCCCGTGCACTGGGTCACCGGAAAGGACGGCGAGGACGTCTCGCGGGTTCCGGTCGACCGGCTGATCGCCCCGGCAGTGGTCCTCGACTTCGCCGCTGAGGCGGCCGGAGACGCGGACTTCCTGCTGGAGATCGCGCACGTCAAGGCGTGGGAGGAGGCCAACGGGCCGTTGCCCGAGGGCGGATGGCTGCTCTACCGAACGGGCTGGGACGCCCGCTCCCACGACCAGGAGCGCTTCCTGAACGCGAACGAGACGGGCCCGCACACGCCCGGAGTATCGGTCGAGTGCGCCCGCTGGCTGGCCGAGGAGACCTCGATCGCCGGGCTGGGCGTGGAGACCGTGGGCACGGACGCCGGCGCCGCGCACGGCTTCGACCCGGCCTTCCCGTGCCACTCCTTCCTGCTGGGCGCGGGAAAGTACGGGCTGACCCAGCTGCGCAACCTCGACCGGCTCCCGGTGACCGGCGCGGTGGTCGTCGCGTCGCCGCTGCCCATCGTGGGAGGCTCCGGCAGCCCGCTGCGGGTGCTGGCACTGGTCGAAAGGTGAACGTCGCCGAGGCCGTGGGCCACATCCTCGCCTCGCTCGGTGTGGACACCGCCTTCGGGGTGGTGGGCAGCGGCAACTTCCACGTGACCAACGCCCTGGTCGCGCACGGCGCGCGTTACGTCGCCGCGCGCCATGAGGGCGGCGCGGCGACCATGGCCGACGCCTACGCGCGTCTCAGCGGCAGGGTCGGCGTGCTCAGCGTCCACCAGGGGCCGGGGCTCACCAACGCGATGACCGGCATCGCCGAGGCCGCCAAGAGCCGTACCCCGCTCATCGTGCTGGCGGGAGAGGTGACGGAGCCCCGCTCCAACTTCTTCGTCGACCAGGCCGCGCTGGCGGAGGCGGTGGGTGCCGTCCCGCTGCGGATCTCCTCGGCGGAGACCGCCGCCGCCGACGCCGCCGAGGCGTTCCGCGTCGCCGGCGAAGGCCGCCGCACGGTCCTGCTCAACCTCCCGCTGGAGGTCCAGGGGCGACAGGTCCCGGACGTGCCGGGAGCCTTGGTTGCGGGGGCCTCGGGTACGGGGGCCTCGGGCGGGAACGGTCCGAGGGGCGTACCGGAGGCCGGGGAGGCCGCCCGGCTGGCGGAGATCCTCGCGGCGGCACGCCGCCCCGTCTTCGTGGCCGGGCGTGGTGCCCGTGAGGCGCGGCACGAACTCGAGGAGCTCGCCGAGCGGGCCGGAGCGCTGCTGGCCACCTCCGCCGTGGCCAGGGGACTCTTCCGGGGCAGCCGGTGGGACCTGGACGTCAGCGGTGGTTTCGCCTCGCCGCTCACCGCCGAGCTCATCCGTGACGCCGACGTGCTCGTGGGCTGGGGGTGCGCGCTCAACATGTGGACGATGCGCCACGGCACGCTGATCGGCCGCGACACCACGGTCGTCCAGGTCGACCTGGAGGCCGCCGCGCTCGGCACCCACCGCCCGGTCCACCTCGGCGTGACGGGTGACGTCGCCCGTACCGCGCGGGCGGTCACCCGGCTGCTCGGCGACGACACGAGAACCGGTTACCGCTCGGCGGCACTGGCCACCAGGATCGCCGGGGAGAACCGCTGGCGGGACGTGCCCTACACCGACGAGAGCGGTGACGGCCGCATCGACCCCAGGACGCTGACCATCGAACTGGACGACCTGCTCCCCGCGGAACGCGTCCTCTCCATCGACTCCGGAAATTTCATGGGATATCCATCGATGTTCCTCGACGTTCCCGACGAGCGGGGTTTCTGCTTCACGCAGGCGTTCCAGTCGGTCGGTCTCGGCCTGGCCACCGCGATCGGTGCCGCCCTGGCCCAGCCGGACAGGCTCCCGGTGGCCGCGCTGGGCGACGGCGGCGCGCTGATGGGCGTCGCCGAACTGGAGACCGTCGTGCGGCTCGGTCTCCCGATGGTGATCGTCGTGTACGACGACGACGGCTACGGCGCCGAGGTGCACCACTTCGGCCCGGACGGTCACCCTCTGGACACGGTGACCTTCCCGCCCACGGACATCGCCGCCATCGCCCGCGGCTTCGGCTGCGAGGCTGTCACGGTAAGGGACAGGTCCGATCTCGCCGAGGTGGCCCGCTGGCTGGACGGAGCCAGGGAACGGCCCCTGCTGATCCACGCCCACGTCAGCCGTGCGCGGGGCTCGTGGTGGCTGGAGGAGGCGTTCCGGGGACACTGAGCCTTTCGCGGGTGTGGGAGGGGGGAGCGGCTGAGGTACGGTTCAGCCATGGCTGAGATCGTGTACCCCCCGGTCATCGGGGCGGCGTTGACCCTGTTCCGCGCGCTGGACGTCAAGATCCGCATCGAGGGGGCCGAGCGCATCCCGCGGACCGGCGGAGCCGTGCTGGTCAGCAACCACATCAGCTATCTCGACTTCATCTTCGCCGGCCTGGCCGCGCGCCCCTCAAAGCGTCTGGTGCGCTTCATGGCGAAGAAGGAGGTCTTCGACCACAAGATCTCCGGCCCGCTGATGCGCGGCATGCACCACATCCCGGTCGACCGCGCGGCGGGCGCCGCCGCGTTCGGCGCGGCGCTGAAGGCGCTCAGGGGCGGAGAGGTCGTCGGAGTGTTCGCCGAGGCCACGATCAGCCGGTCCTTCACGGTCAAGGAGATCAAGAACGGCGCGGTCCGGATGGCCGTCGGCGCCAAGGTGCCGATGATTCCGGTCTCCCTGTGGGGCACCCAGCGGCTGTGGACCAAGGGCCACCCCAAGAAGCTGTTGCAGCGGCACGTGCCGATCACGATCGTGGTCGGCGAGCCCATGCACCCCCAGCGCGGCGACGACTACGACGCCGTCACCGCCGACCTGCGCGGGCGGATGAGCGAGATGCTCGACCAGGCGCAGCGGGGCTACCCGGAGATCCCGAAGGGCGTCTGGTGGCAGCCCCGTCACCTCGGCGGTACCGCCCCCACTCCCGAGGAGGCGGACAAGCTCGACGCCGAGGAGGCGGAGGAGAGGGCGGCCCGGCGCGAGTCATGAGGGCGATGGCGCGCACGCGCAGGTAACGGGGGGCGGGTTCACGGCCCCGGATGCCGCGCCGAGGTCATCGCTCCCCGGGACGAAGTGCGCGAATCATGAGCATCCTCTACAAGTCATGAGCAGGTAATTCGCAAGTGGCATGCGCCAACCTGTTCGCATGAGCAACGCATTCGACGATGTGGTGAACGCCTTCCAGCCGGTGCCGACCCCCGGTCCCGGCCGCACGCCGGGGCGGGTCGGCATGGCGTTCCTGCTCCTCCTCTGGGTGGGGCTGGGAGTGTCGCCCTTCGTGTTCGCGGTCTCCGGCCTCAAGCTCGCGACCGGCTCCATCGGCACCCCCGGCACCCTCACGGTCATCTCGTGCGAGGAGTTGGGCAAGGGCCGCTACGACTGCAAGGGCAGCTTCGCGCCCGACGGCGGTGGCGCCGCGATCCCGGTCGACGCCTCGCCCGACTCCACAGCCGGTGACGTCAGGCGGGCACAGCTCACTCCCGAGGGCGACCGTGCCGTCGCGACCGGTACCTCGGGCATCCTGGCCGCGCTGACCATGCCGTTCCTCGGTGTCGGAGTGCTCGCCTTCCTGCCGTACGTGCTCCTCTACGTCGCCAAGGTGCGGCGTGGCAGGCGTGCCGCGGTCGTCTTCGGCTCCGTGCTCACCGCGCTCTCGCTCGCCAGTGTCGTCGTCGGCATGGTCGCCGCCTACTCCTGACCGGCCCCTGCCGTCCCCGCCGGTGCGCGGAGCGCCCCTACCTTCCGGTGTCCGCCGATCCACCCTGCTCGGCACGCCAGATCCACCATGAGTAGACCAGCGGGACGAGGCCCGTGACGACCACCCCGGCGAGCACGATCGGGAACAGCGCGGGAACCGGGAGCAGGAACGCGACGATGAGCAGGAGCAGGCCGAAGCCGGCGAACAGCCGTCCGGTCAGCCGGTGGGTACGCCGCCAGGAGCGCTCGCTCTCCATCGTCCAGGGAGTGCGCACCCCCACGGCCCAGTTGCCGCGGGTCTTGGGCAGGTAGTTGCCCAGCACCAGGAAGAGCGCCCCCACCCCGGCGATGCCGAACCGGACGACGGGGAGTTCGCCACCCGTGGCGTTGACGGTGCTGACCGTGTGGACGCCGGCGATCAGGGCGAGCGAGCCGATCCAGGCCGCGGTGTAGGCATGGGCCGAATCCGCCATGTTCCTCCGGCGGGGGAACAGACGCGGCAGCACGACGAACAGCACGCAAAGCCCCAGCATGATCAGCGGGGGCAGGCTCAGAGCCTCCGCCTTGCCCGCGAACCGGTCGGCCTCACCGGACGGGCCCCAGTGCACCGGCAGCAGCGCGTCGTCGGGAATCTGGATCCAGCCCCAGATCGAGACGCCCGCCGAGACGAGCAGCGCGACGGCGCTGCCGATCAGCCCGGGACGCGGGTTCACGGTCCTGGCGTCGGTGGTGTTCTCGGTCAACGATGTCCCTCTCGTTCGTGGTCGTGGCGGGGGGGCGATGAGGGCTGGGCGGGATCGGGTGGCCTGGTGTCTCCAATCTTGAACAGATCGAGCAGCGCGCCCAGGGACTCCTCCAGCAGGGACACGTGCAGGTGGTAGATGATCGAGGTTCCTCTGCGCTCGCCGTAGACCAGACCGGCCTCGCGGAGCAGGCGGAGGTGGCCGGACAGGGTGGGTTTGGAGATGTCGAAGTGGTCGGCGATCTCGCCCGCCGACCGGTCGCACTGCCGGAGCAGCGCGAGAATCTGGCGGCGAGTCGGATGCGCGAGTGCCTCGTAGACCCGATTCACAGCTTGTTTCCTTATTAGCTAATAACCGAAATATACCCTACGTGGGGAAAGCTGGCGCGTCTCCGTGCTCCGTCCGCGCCCGGGGGGCCGGGGGAGAGTCCTGATTTGGGGTGGTATGTGAGGATTCCCCGGCGAGGGCCTCGGCGACGCCTTCCGGCGAGGCGCGGCCGCGGCCGATTTGTTTGATCCGCTAAATGCCGTGGTGACCTGGTGGAATATCCGGATTCGGGCGTTGAGTGACTGTTTTGTCGGCATGGGTGGGATAGAAGCGGGCAGTCTTCCCCGCGCCCATCGACGGAGGATCACGGCCGGGCAGTGGTCCTCGGTCTCGGCGGCAGGCGGAAGCACCCCTTGGACGCCGCCGCTGGTTCCGGATCAAGCCAGATGGAGGACAAGGTGACGCTGACAAACCCTGACAGGCCCAACGGGGCCCTGTCGAGCGGAGCGGGCGGACCACACCGGCGCGTTTCGCGTCCACTGGTCTTCGCCACCGCCGTCGTGCTGGCGGCCTCGGGTGGCGTCGGTGTGTCCGCGGCGTCGGCGGGACCGCCGCCGCCCGCCCCGACGGAGTCCCCGACAGAGTCCCCGACGGGATCGCCGACAGAGCCCCCGACAGAGTCCCCGACGGAGTCCCCGACGAGCTCACCGACAGGGGCGGAGACACCGGCTCCCGGCGAGACGGTCACCCCGACGCCCACGCCCACCGCCACCACGGCGCCGCAGGTGCCCCTGATCGCATTCCCCGGCGCGCTGCACGGCGAGTTCGTCCTGCCCGCGGAGGACGGCTGCGGCTTCACGGTGTTCGCCCAGACGGGGGCGGCGATCGCCCTGACGGAGGACTCGATCACGGTGAGAAGCCAGGACGGCTTCGAGCGGGCGTACGCGATCGACGACTCCACCCGGACCCTCGCGGGCCGGCGGGGCAACGTGGTCAGGCAGGGCGACTGGGTATCGGTGACCGCCACGACCCAGGGCGAGACGGCGACCGCCGCCTACGTCTTCGACCTGTCGCGGCCCAGTAAGAGGTTCTGGCGCGGTGACGGCTGGTGGCTCCCCAGGCAGTGGCGGCCGGATGGCAGGTGGCGCACCCCCACCCCCACCCCCTGCCCCACCCCGCCCGTCGAGACTCCCACCGCTCCGCCACTCCCGACGCCCACGGACGCTCCGACGGTGCCGACGGACGCTCCGACGGTGCCCACGGAGACCCCGGCCGTGCCCACGCCCGAGCCGACTCCCACGGTGACGGACACCGTGCCCCCCAGCCCGACCCCGACCCCCTGAGCGTTCGCTGTCGAACTCGCCGGATGAGATCGGACCGGCCGGTCGGTCCGGTTCCGCCGGGTCCGTGGTACCGGGCGCGCTCAGC
>NZ_JBEOZN010000134.1:0-26082 GCF_040298085.1 Streptosporangium sp. NPDC001681
TGTCTGCGGGACATGAATCCCTCCTCGACCTCGGCTTCCACAGCAAGAGGGGGAGAGCGCCCCACGGGCAACGCCACCCTAATCCAGCCGTTGCCCCTAAGCCCCCAAAAGCCACACGCCACGCGGACGCCCCCCCGGAACGCCCCGGGCCGGATTCCGGTCCTACCGACCTGTGCCGGCAGGGGCGCCGAGCTTCCGATCCGTCCCCGGAAAGTCATGAAACCGGGACGCACTAACTGAGCTACCGACAAGAGCTGACACACTTAAATAAACGCCATTCTTCCTTGGCCCGAAGAGCAGGGCGTCCCGGCCGGGCGCCGGTTAATCTTCTGGACAAGCGTGTCCCTAGCCAGCGAAGGGATCTGATGAACGCGATCCTGGTGGCCTCCAACCGCGGTCCCGTCTCCTTCACCCTCTCCGAGGACGGCTCCCTGTCCATGCGCAGGGGAGGGGGCGGCCTGGTGTCGGGCCTGTCGGAGGTCGCGAAGGACCTCGACGTCCTCTGGGTCTGCGCGGCGCTGTCCGACGGCGACCGCGGAGCGGTGCGGCTGGCGCCCGGCGGCCGTCTCGATCAGGCGGGCTATGAGACCGGGGCGCTGCGCATGCTCGACATCCCCCCGGCGACCTTCCACCGCGCGTACAACGCGGTCGCCAACTCCACGCTCTGGTTCGTCCACCATCTGCTGTACGACACCCCCAACAGACCGCATTTCGACGCCAGGTTCCGCAGGGAGTGGGAGTCGTACCAGGCGTACAACGAGGCGTTCGCGGTGGCGCTGGCCGAGGATGCCCCGCACGGGGCGCGGGTGATGGTGCAGGACTACCACCTGAGCCTGGTTCCGGCCATGCTCAGGGGAGAGCGGCCCGACCTGCGGGTGGCCCACTTCTCACACACCCCGTGGGCCCCGCCCGAATACTTCAGCCTGCTCCCCGACGACGTCGCGGCCGAGGTCCTGGAGGGCATCCTGGGCGCCGACCACGCGGGTTTCCTGACCGCCCGCTGGGGCGGGGCGTTCATGGACTGCTGCGAGACCGTGCTCGGCGCCCGGGTCGAGCGCGCGAGCCGTACGGTCACGTACGGGGGCAGGACCACCCGGGTCGGCACGCACAGCCTGGGCGTGGACGGTAAGGCACTCTGGGCACGGGCCTCCGAGCCGGACGTGGAGTCGCACATGGCCGCGCTCCGCACCCAGGTGGGCGACCGCAGGCTGATCGTGCGGATCGACAGGACGGAGCTGTCGAAGAACATCGTCAGGGGTCTGGTCGCCTACCGGGAGTTCCTCTCGGCCCACCCGGAGTGGCACGGCCGGGTCACCCACCTCGCCTTCGCCTACCCGTCCCGGCACGACCTGCCCGAATACCGCGAGTACACCGCGGCGGTGCAGCGCTGTGCCAAGGAGATCGAGGACGAGTACGCCACCGAGGACTGGGACCCGCTGATCCTCAACGTCGACGACGACTACCCGCGCTCGCTGGCCGCCTACCGGCTGGCCAACGTGCTGCTGGTCAACCCGATCCGCGACGGCATGAACCTGGTGGCCAAGGAGGGGCCGATCCTGTCGCCGGGCAGCGCGCTGGTGCTGTCGCGAGAGGCGGGCGCCGCCGCCGAGCTGGGCGAGCACGCGGTGACCGTCAATCCCTACGACGTCTCGGCCACGGCCGCCGCGCTACACGAGGGGCTGACGATGCCCGAGGCCGAGCGTGCCAGGAGGGGCGCCCTGCTGGCCACGGCGGCGACCGCGCTTCCGCCGCACCGGTGGTTCGCCGAGCAGCTCGACGCTCTCGGATAAGGACGGGAAGTTTCAGGCCCTCATGAGATAGTTTTCGCGGCTATCTAATTTTTTTACCTACGGGGAGCCTGAATTGACCGCGATCGCTCCCGTCAGGCTGATCCGCGACCGCGCGACCTGGCTGATCTACCTGCAGCTAGGTGTCTTCGCCACCTATCTGTACGGCCTCAGCGCCGCGCTCCCGCTGCTCCGCATCGACCAGGGCATCTCCCAGGCGGTCGCCGGGCTGCACGGGACCTCGATGGCCCTGGGCGGCATCATCACCGGCCTCGCCCTCCCCTGGTTGACGGGGAGAATCGGCCGCCGGGCCGTCACCTGGACCGGGCTGGCCGGGATGAGCGTCGGCACGCTCCTGGTCGCGGCGGGCCCCACCGCGCTGCCGATCACCCTCTTCGGCTACGGCGTCGCCAGCGGGATGGCCTCCATCACCCTGTACTCGGGCATGGCCGCGCTCGACGACCATCACGGTCCCGCGGGCCCGGCGGCGATCAGCGAGGCCAACGCGGTCTGCGTGATCGTCGGCATCGGGGTCCCCTTCGTGGTCAGCGCCGCCGCGCAGAGCGTCTTCGGCTGGCGGGCGGCGCTACTGGTGCCCGCCGTGCTGACCGTGCTGCTCGCGCTGCTCATGGGGCGCGTCTGGATTCCGGAGCGGGAGGATGCGGCGGCCGGAACCGCCCCGGAGGCCGGGTCCCGCTTCGGCTGGCGTTTCTACCTGGCCGGGGCCGTGCTGTTCTGCTGCGTCGCGATGGAGTTCTGCTTCAACCTGTGGGCGGCCAAGCTGTTCTCCGACCAGACCGGACTGCCCGCGGCGGTGGCGGCGACCGCGGTCGCGGCGTTCACCGCCGGGTTGGCGGTGGGGCGGCTGGCCGGGGGGCGGTTGGCCCTGCGGGTGCCGCCGACCGTGCTGTTCATCGGGGCGCTCCTGGTCACCGCCGCCGGATGGGCGATCTTCTGGCTGAGCGGGGACCCGGTGTTCTCCTACGCGGGCCTGGCCGTATCCGGGCTTGGGGTCGCGCTGCACTTCCCGATGGCGCTGTCGCGGGTGCTGGCCGCCTCCGGCGGGCGGCGGGACCAGGCGTCGGCCCTGGCCTCGATCTTCGCCGGCCTGGCGGTGGGAAGCGGGCCGTTCCTGCTCGGCGCGCTGGCCGACGGGTTCGGCACCCAGCAGGCGTTCCTCATGGTCCCGGTCCTGATCGGGCTGGCCGTCGGAGGGCTACTGATCGGCTCCGGCAGGCGCGCCTGAGCGGGCCCGGCGACGGGTAACGCCCATCCGGCTGCGGCCCCACCCGCTCAGCGGGGCGCCTCTCCCTCGATGGCGTCGGCGATCGAGCCGAGAAGCTCCAGGACCCCCGGGGGCCCGTCCACCACGATGTCGGCCTCCACCTCGATCTCGGGCGACCCGCTGAACACCGTCACCCCCGGCAGCCCGGAGGCTCGTACCGCCGCGAACGCCGCGAGATCTCCCAGGTCGTCCCCGGCGAACAGCACGGACCTGGCGGCCCGCTCGCGCAGGAAGGCGCTCAGCGCCACCCCCTTGTCCATCCCCGGCGGGCGCAGCTCCAGCACGAACTTGCCCGGCTCCACCACCAGCCCGGCCTTGGCGGCCAGCGCGGCGACCGGCTCGCGCAGCGCCTCAAGCGTCGCCCACGGGTCGGCGGCCTGCCGGGTGTGCACGGCCATCGCCCGCTCCTTGTCCTCGACCCTGACCCCACCCCACCCCTCGACCAGCGCGGGGAGCCCCGCCCTGACCAGGTCGAGGCCCGGGTGGACGGGCGGCGCGGCCAGCGCACCCGCCTCCCAGCGTTCGAGGCCGTAGTGTCCGAGCACCACCAGGCCGGGAACGCCGGCCAGGGAGCCGTACTCGACGGCCGTGGCGGCCGGGCGGCCGGTCACGACCACCACGGCGCCGACCAGGCCGCCGAGCCTGGCCAGCACCTCGGGCCCACCAGGGTGGATTCTGGCCTCCGCGGGGTCGGAGACGATCGGGGACAGCGTGCCGTCGAAGTCGAGCCCGATCACCGCTCCCCCGGGGTCGGCCACGATCGCCTTCAGCCCGTCGGGCGGGTTCGCCGTCATGTCCGGCTCCTCTCCGTCTCCACCGTCTCATCGGCCCCGCCCTCCGGCGATCGCCCGCCTGACCGGTCGTACCCGGAGATCAGCCACGCAAGCTATCTTTTCCGGCTTCTCGGCCAATCCGGGCGCGCCTCATCAGTCCCACCCTCCGCGGTCGGCTGCCCGACCGGTCGGATCCAGCATCAGGGGCGAAAGCCCGTCTTCCGGGCGGCCCGGTCGCTCCGGCGCGTCTCACGGAGCCGGCGCAGGCGCTTGACCAGCATCGGGTCGTGGGCAAGTGCCGCGGGTAGCTCGATGAGCTCACTGAGCAGTTGGTAGTAGCGCGTCGCGGAGATGTCGAAGGCCTCGCGGACCGCCTGTTCCTTGGCGCCCGCGTGGCGCCACCACCGGCGCTCGAAGGCGAGCAACTCCCGCTCCCTGTCGGTGAGGGCACGCGACGCGGGCTCTCGGGCAGCCCCGCCGTCGGCACTGTCACCGGGGGTCGGCTCGGTGTCCATGGCTTCCTCCTCGGTCGGGGCACATGGCGATGACACCGCGCACACGCGGCCCGAAGTCAGAATAGTCCGGAATTTCGCGCTGTTCATGACGGATGCGGAGCCGTACAGTCACCAAGTGTGACCTCTGTCATCAGCCTTCTCACCGACTACGGACTGGAAGACGGCTACGTCGCCGCCTGTCACGGCGTGATCGTCGGAATCTCTCCGGAGTCGCGAATCATTGACGTGTGCCATCTGGTGCCTCTGGGAGACGTACGGCGCGGTGCGGCGATCCTGGCCCAGACGATCACCTACCTGCCTCCCGGCGTGCACGTCGCCGCGGTGGATCCCAGCGGCTCGCGCAGGGCCGTGGCGGTCGAGGCCGGCGACCACGTGTTCCTGGGCCCGGACAACGGGCTGCTGTCGTGGGCGATCCACGCCAGCGGAGGCGCGCGGGCCGCCTACGAGCTGTCCAACGAGGAGTTCTTCCTGCCCCCTCTCTCGCCGACCTTCCACGGGCGCGACCTCTTCGCGCCCGTCGCGGCGTATCTGGCGATCGGGCGGCATCCGGCCGAACTGGGGCCGGAGATCCCGATAAACCGATTGATCTCGCTGCCCGCGCCCACCTCGACGGTCCAGGACGACCACGCCGAGGGGGAGGTGCTGTCGGTCAACCGGCACGGCAACGTCCAACTGTCGATCGGCGCCGCCGACCTGATGACGCTGGGCGTCTCACCGGGAGACACCCTGGTGGTCTGGATGGGCGGATGGCGGCTCGCGGTGCCGTTCAGGGAGTCCTTCACCGCGGTCCCTCCCGGGGAGACCGTGGCCTTCATCGACTCGGTCGGACTGGTCGCGCTGGCGATCAACTCCGGCGACGCCTCCCAACGACTGGGCCTGCCGCCGGGAGCCCGCGTGCGTCTCTCACCCGCGCCATGACATGTGGGTCAGCGGCCGGCCCGCGGATTTCCGCCGGGCCCGCTCCCCGAAGGGGGGATGTTACCTAGCAAGCGCTTGTGTCATATTGGCCTTATGACCGCACCCGTGATCAACGGCTGGTTCACCGTGGACGGCGGCACCGCGCACCTGCTCGGCACCCGCTGCGCGGACTGCCGGACCGTCTACTTCCCGCCCCGGACGGGCTTCTGCCGCAACCCGTACTGCGACGGCGAGGACTTGGCGGAGACGCGCATGCCGCGCCGGGGCACCGTGTGGTCCTACACCAACTCCTGCTACCCGCCGCCCGCCCCTTTCGTGACCGCCGACCCCTATGTTCCCGTCACCCTCGCGGCGGTGGAGCTGGCGGAGACGGGGATCGTCGTGCTCGGCCAGGTCAAGGACCTCACGGTGGACGACCTGCGGGTGGGCATGGAGCTCGAACTGACCACGGGCCCGCTCGCCGACGGCCCGCTGGTCTGGATGTGGGGCGCCCCCGGCGCCCCCGGCACCGCAGCGGAGCGGCAGAACGGGGAGAGTCCATGAGCGACGTCGTCATCCTCGGCGCGGGAATGCACCCCTGGGGCAAGTGGGGGCGGCCCTTCGTCGAGTACGGGGTGGCGGCGGCCAGGGCCGCGCTGCGCGACGCGGGTCTGGAGTGGACGGACGTGCGGTTCGTGGTGGGTGCCGACACCATCAGGAACGGCTACCCGGGCTTCGTCGCCGGCGCCACCTTCGCCCAGGCCATGGGCTGGAACGGGGCGCGCATCGCCTCGTGCTACGCGGCGTGCGCCTCGGGCGCGCAGGCGCTGGACATCGCCAGGACCCGCATCCTGGCCGGCCTCTGCGACGTGGCGCTGGTCGTCGGCGCCGACTCCACGCCGAAGGGGTTCTTCGCGCCGGTGGGCGGCGACCGCCCCGACGACCCCGACTGGCTCAGGTTCCGGCTGCTCGGCGCCACCAACCCGGCGTACTTCGCGCTCTACGCGCGCAGGCGGATGGCCCTGTACGGCGACACCGCCGAGGACTTCGCCGCCGTCAAGGTGAAGAACGCCCTCGCCGGCTCGACGAACGAGAACGCCCGTTACCGCAGGACCGTCACCGCCGCGCAGGTGCTCGCCTCCCCCCTGGTGGCCGACCCGCTGCGGTTGATGGACATCTGCGCCACCTCCGACGGCGGCGCCGCGCTGGTCCTGGCCTCCGCGGAGTTCGCCCGCCGCCACGGCGTGAGCCGCCCGGTACGGCTCGCGGCCGTCTCCACGGTGACACCGTCCTTCCCCAGCACCGTGCTCGAACTGCCGGACTTCGCCACCGACTCCACCGCGGCGGTGCCGCCCCCCGAGCGCCCGTTCCGCGCCGCCATCGCCCACGCCGCCTACGAGGAGGCGGCCCTGGGCCCCGACGACCTGTCGTTCGCCGAGGTGTACGACCTGTCCACCGCGCTGGAGCTCGACTGGGTCGAGGACCTCGGCCTCTGCGCGCGGGGCGAGGCCGCGAAGCTGCTGCGCGCCGGAGACACCGCGCTCGGCGGCCGGATCCCGGTGAATCCCTCCGGCGGGCTGGCCTCCTTCGGCGAGGCGGTCCCCGCCCAGGCCATCGCCCAGGTATGCGAGCTGACCTGGCAGTTGAGGGGCGTGGCGGGAGCCCGGCAGGTGGAAGGCGCCCGGATCGGGCTGGCGATCAACCAGGGTCTGTTCGGCCACGGCTCTTCGATCATTGCCACAAGCTGACCATTCTTGACCCTCCCCAAAGCATGTCGCTGGATAGTCTCACTCCCGTTACTTTGAGTAGCCGCGCGCAGACGGTCCGTTCCAGAGGCCCCAGACACTGCCGCGATTTCCTTCCAGGGGGAACCACACATGATTCGTCGTCTTCTCATCACTTCCGCGTGCGTCGGCATCGCCGTCCTCGCACCGGCCGTGGCCGCTTCCGCGTCCACGTCCTCCACCACCTCCACCACCAAGGCCGCGACCAAGTCCGTGGCCAAGGCCAAGGCCGCCAAGGCCGACTGCTGCGGCGTCGGCGTCGTCAGCGCGCCGCTCGCCGTCGCCTGCCCGACCGCCGTGGTCGCGGCTCCCACCGTGGTCGCGGCTCCCGTGTACGGGGGCGGCGTCTACGGCGCCGGCGTCTACGGGGCCGGCTGCGGCGGCGTCTACGGCGGCGGGATCTACGGCGGCGGCGTCTACGGCGGCGGGATCTACGGCGGCGGCGTCTACGGCGGCGGCGTCTACGGGGGCGGCATCGGCGGCGGCATCCTCGGCGGCGGCATCGGCCGGGGCAACAACATCGTCGGCGGTGGCAACGTGATCAGCAGCGGTAGCGGCGTCGGCCACGGCGTCGGCATCGGCGGCCTCGTCGGCATCGGCGGCGTCGGCGTCGACATCCTCTAGTAGGACGGCATCCTGCCGTAGCACAGCAGGGCGCGGCCCCCACATCTCGTTGTGGGGGCCGCGCCTTCCGCTTCTCCTGACCCTGTTACGCGTGTGTCACGTCGTGGGTCTCGGCGAAGTGGCAGGCACTCGCGTGCGCGCTGCCCGGCCGGATCCGCAGCGGCGGCTCCTCGACGGCGCAGATCTCCGCCGCCTTCCAGCACCGCGTACGGAATCGGCAGCCCGACGGCGGGTTGGCCGGGGACGGCGGGTCGCCTTGGAGGATGATCCGTTCGCGCCGCTCCCGCCCCTCCGGGTTGGGCACCGGCGCGGCCGACAGCAGCGCCTGGGTGTAGGGATGGGCGGGCCGGTCGTAGATCTCGGTCTCCTTGCCGAGTTCGACCATCTTCCCCAGGTACATCACTCCGACCCGGTCGGAGATGTGCCGGACCACCGACAGGTCGTGGGCGATGAAGACGTAGGCGAGGCCGAACTCGTCCTGCAGCCGTTCCAGCAGGTTGACGACCTGCGCCTGGATCGACACGTCCAGCGCGGAGACCGGCTCGTCGCACACGATGATCTCGGGCTGGAGCACGAGCCCTCGGGCGATGCCGATGCGCTGGCGCTGGCCACCGGAGAACTGGTGCGGGTAGCGGTTGACGTGGTCGGGGTCCAGCCCCACGACCTCCAGGAGTTCCTGCACCCTGCGGCGCCGGTCGCCCTTGGGGGCCACGTCCCGGTGGATCTCGAACGGCTCGCCGACGATGTCGCCCACGGTCATCCGGGGGTTCAGCGAGGTGTAGGGGTCCTGCATGACCATCTGGATGTTGCGGCGGACCCGCTTGAGCTCGCCGCCCCTGGCCTGGGCGACCTCCCTGCCGTTGATCCTCACCGATCCCGAGGTGGGCCGCTCCAGCGCCATCAGGAGCTTGGCCAGCGTGGACTTGCCGCAGCCCGACTCCCCCACGATGCCGAGCGTCTCGCCCCGGCGCAGGTCGAAGGAGACCCCGTCGACCGCCCTGATCGCGCCGATCTGCTTGCGCACCACGACGCCCTGGGTCAACGGGAAGTGCTTGACCAGGTCACGAACCTCAAGGATCGGCTCACTCGTGGCTGCCATCGAGGACCTCCCTCCAGTAGTGGCACGCGCTGGCGCGCGTGGGGCCGATCTCGTACAGCGGGGGCGCGTCGGTGACGCAGTCGTTCTGGCGGTAGGGACACCGGGGGTGGAAGGAACAGCCCGAGGGCATGTCGAGTAGGTTCGGCGGCATGCCCTTGATGGCGAAAAGCTGCCGCCCCTTCCGATCGACCCTGGGAACCGAGTCGAGCAGGCCCTTGGCGTACGGGTGGGCGGGCTCCCGGTAGATGTCGTGCACGGGGGCCTTCTCCACGATCCGCCCGCCGTACATGACCGCGATCCTGTCGGCGACGTCCGCCACCACACCGAGGTCGTGAGTGATCAGGATCAGGCCCATGTCGCTCTCACGCCGCAGTTCGGCCAGTAGCTCCATGATCTGGGCCTGCACCGTCACGTCGAGGGCCGTGGTCGGCTCGTCGGCGATCAGCACCTCCGGGTCGAGCGCGATCGCCATCGCGATCATGATGCGCTGGCGCATCCCCCCGGAGAACTGGTGCGGGTAGTCGTGCACCCGCTGCCTGGCACCGGGGATGCGGACCCGGTCCATCAGCTCGATCGCCTTCCGCTCCGCGTCACGCCTGGAGGCACCCCGGTGCACCCGGAACATCTCGCCGATCTGGAACCCGACGGTGAACACCGGGTTCAGCGCGGAGAGCGCGTCCTGGAAGATCATCGCGATCCGCCGGCCGCGGATCTGGGAGCGTGCCTGCTCGGGCAGCCCGAGCAGGTCCGTGCCCCGGAAGCGGATCTCCCCTCGGGAGACGCGGGCCGGCGGCGTGTCGAGGATGCCCATGATGGCCTGTGCGGTCACCGACTTGCCCGAGCCCGACTCGCCGAGCACGGCGAGCGTCTCCCCGGGGTTCAGCGAGTAGCTGACCCCGTTGACCGCCCTGACCACGCCCTGCCTGGTCGTGAACTCCACGTGCAGGTCGTCGACGGCGAGCAGCGGCTCGCCGTCGGGAGCCTGGCCGGCCGGCACCACCGGTGTCGAGGTCTTCTTCACGGGTCCCCCTACCGCAGCTTCGGGTCGAGGGCGTCGCGGACGGCGTCGCCCAGCATGATGAAGGCCAGCACCGTCAGGCTCAGGAACAGTGCCGGGAACAGCAGCGGCCACGGAGCCTCCAGGAAACGCTCCCTGGCGTCGGAGATCATGAGCCCCCACGAGATGTCGGGCGAGCGCAGGCCCACCCCGAGGAACGACAGGCCGGCCTCGGCGGCGATGAAGGTGCCCAGGTTGATCGTGGCGACCACGATCACCGAGGCGGCCGCGTTCGGCAGGATGTGCCGGAACATGATCCTCGGCGCGGAGGCGCCGAGCGCCCGCGCCGCGAGCACGTAGTCCTGGCCCTTGGCGGTGATCACCGCCGCCCGCATGATCCGGTAGGTCATCGGCCAGGCCAGCACCGCCAGCGCGAGCATGACCGTCCACACGTTGCCCGTGCGGAAGATCGCCAGGATGAGCAGGGCGCCGAGGATCGACGGGATCGCGAAGAAGATCTCCGTGATCCGGGAGAGCAACGTGTCCAGCGCACCGCCCCTGAACCCGGCGAGGAGGCCGAGCAGACCGCCCACCAGCGCGGTGACGACCGTGGTGCTCAGGCCGACGACCATCGAGTTACGGGCGCCGTGGACGACGCGGGAGTAGACGTCGCAGCCGAGGTTGTCGGTGCCGAACCAGTGCACGGCGCTCATGCCCTGCCTGGCCTGGGCCAGATCGCAGGTCGCGGCGTCGAACGGGTTCACCGAGGTGAACAGCGAGGGAAACGCCGCCATGGCCACCAGGACACCGATGAGGACCGCCGAGCCGACGAAGAGCGGCCGGCGGCGCAGGTCGTACCAGGCGTCGGTCCACAGGCTCGCGGCCCTGGGCGGTTTGGCCGGCCTGGACGTTCTCACGTGCCTTCCCGGTCCACCGTTCCGGCGCTTCCTCACCGGGGAAAGGGCGTCACTCATAGCGGATCCTCGGGTCGAGCACGGCGTAGAGCAGGTCGACGACCAGGTTGGCCAGGATGTAGATCAGCACCAGCACCGTCACGATGCCGACGACCACCGGCTGCTCGCGCAGGTAGACGGAGGTGAACAGCTGCTGGCCGATTCCCGGCAGGTTGAAGATCGTCTCGGTGATCACCGCACCGCCCATCAACGCGCCGAGATCGGCACCGAGGTAGGTGATCAGCGGGATCAGCGCGTTGCGCAGCGCGTGCCTGCCGACGACCCGGCTCCTGGGCAGGCCCTTGGCCACCGCGGTGCGGATGTAGTCGGCACGCATGATCTCCACCAGGCTGTTCCTGGTGAGCCGGGTGAGGTAGGCGATCGACGTCCCGGCGAGCACGAAGCCGGGCAGCAGGTAGCTGCGCCAGCCCTCCGACACGCCCGCGACGGGGAAGAGGTCGATCCCGGCCTGCTTGAGCCGCACACCCAGCAGCAACTGGAGCACGAAGCCGGTGACCAGGACGGGCACCGAGATCAGCACCAGCGTGGCGGCGAGGATCAGCGAGTCACCTGCCCTGCCGTGGCGCAGCGCGGCGTACAGGCCGAGGCCCACGCCGATGACCGCCTCCATCACCAGGGCGGTCACCGCCAGGTTGATGGTCACCTGGAACTTGCCCGCCATGATGTCGCCGACCCCGACGCCGGCGAAGGTGGTGCCGAAGTCGCCGCCCAGCAGGCCGACGATGTAGTGCCAGTACTGCACCAGGAACGGATCGTTCAGGTGGTACTGCTCGCGCAGGATGCCGACGATGTCGGGGTCCATGCGCTTCTCGCCCGCCAGCGCCGCGATGGGGTCACCGGGCAGCGCGAAGACGATGGCGTAGATGAGCAGGGTGGCGCCCAGCAGGACTGGTATCGCCTGGATCAGGCGCTTGAGAATGTAGCGGTTCATCAGCTCTAGCGAGGGACTGCCGGGTTCACCCGACAGGGGATTCGCTTCCTTGGTAGGGGTCCTGGGTTCGAAACGGGCGGGGTTTGTCCGTCGCCCATCTCAGCCGAGGGAAGCGAGAAGCCGCTTCCTTTGGGGCGGAGGAGTCACTCAAGCCTCCCGTACGTGCCGGGGGGTATCTCGCGGACCGGCGGTTCGCGCGGTGCGGTGAGATCACCCCTGGGCTGCCGGTGGGGCCGGGCTCCCGCCCGGCCCTCAGCCGGTCGTCAGCCGGTCTTCTCGACCTCGGTCCACTTGATCTGGTTGAGCAGATCGATCTTCACGCCCTTGACGTTCTGGGAGAACGCGCCGTTGGTCCGGTAGAAGTACACCGGGATGTAGGGCATCTCCCTGATCAGGATGTCGTCGGCCTGCTGGTAGAACTTCAGGCCCTCCTCCTGCGTCCGGGCGGAGTCGCCCTTGGCGAGGAGCGCGTCGAACTCCTGGTTCGACCAGCCGGCGTAGTTGGCACCGGTCTTGATCGCGATGGTGGAGAAGATCGGGGTCAGGTAGTTCTCCGCCGAGGGGTAGTCGATCGCCCAGCCCATGCGGAACATGCCGCCGTAGGTCTTCTCGCCGAGCTCGTCGAGGATCCCGGCGAACTTCTCGAACGGCTTGACCTTCACCTCGACCCCCAGGTTGGCGCGGAGGCTGTTGGCGACGGCCTCGATCCACTCCTTGTGCGGGCCGTCGGAGTTGTAACCCAGTTCCAGGGTCTTGGGGCCGTTGTTGGCGGTGTACTGCTCGTTGGCCTTGGCCGGGTCGTAGACGCAGGCCGCGCAGGCGGCGGCACGATACCCGTCGAGCAGCGGGTTGATGAAGTCGTCCGCCGGGGCCCGCGTGCCGGAGAAGACCTTGTCGGCGATGGTCTCGCGGTCGATGGCCATGGAGATGGCCTCGCGGACCTTCACGTTCGCGTACGTCTTGTTGTACTGCATGGGGAAGCCGATGTAGGCGATGCCGGCGTCCGCCTGGTCCAGGTAGCGCTCGCCGAACTCCGACTTGGCCCTGGCGATCGCGGACGGGGGCAGCGAGTCGTGGATGTCGAGGTTGCCCGCGGCCAGGTCGTTGAACGCGGTCTCCGAGCTCGTGTAGAGCTTGAACTGGAGCTTGGTGAACTTCGGCTTCGTCCCGGGGAACTTGTCGTACCGGGTGAGGTCGATCGACTGGTCGGTGCCCTTGTTGAACGGCTTGTCGAACCGGAAGTAGCCCTGGCCGATCGGCTTCTTGGCGTACTCCTCGGTGATCCTGCCGTCGGCGCCGAAGGCCGCCTTGGGCAGCGGGTAGAACGCCGTGTAGCCCAGCATGGTCTTGAACTGGGAGAACGGCTTGCTGAGGGTGACCCTGAAGGTGCTCTCGTCGACGACCTTCAAGCCCTTCATCTTCTTGGTGGAGACGGTCCTGCCCTCACCCGGGTTCAGGTCGGCCCAGCCGTCGATCCGGCTGAAGAAGCCGTTGGCGCTCTGCGCGTTGTCCTGGTTGGCCGCGTAGTTCCACGCGTCGACGTAGTTCTGCGCGGTCAGCTTCTCGCCGTCGTGCCAGGTGTAGCCGGGCTTGAGGCTGACCGTCCACACCCTGTTGTCCTTCGACTCGATCGACTTGGCGACCTCGTCCACGACCTGCCTGTTCTCGTCGTAGCTGACCAGCGGCGCGAAGACGGCGGCCAGGACCTCCGCCCCCTCGGACTCGGTGGTGTCACCGGGGTAGAAGAGCTTCTGCGGCTCGCCGAGCTCCATCCGAACCGGCAGGTCGCCCGAGGCCGTACCGCCGCCCGAGGACGCCGAGTTGCCGCACGCGGCCAGCGCGAGGGCGAGTAGCGCGGCGCCGGCGGTGAGCCGCGCACCCTTGGTAACGCGCATTGCGGTAGATCCTCCTTTTTCAGGCTCGCGTCGACACGGAGATCCGCAGCACGAAGGAGGATCTTCTGGTCCCCGCCTCCCCGCCACCCCGGTCCGGGCACTGACGTCACACCGGCCGGTCGCGGCTGTCCCGCACCGCTCCACACCGATTCGCATCTGTGATGTTGCAGTTCGGTCACGCATGAGCCGGTTCGGCGTTGTATGTCCGCCAACTCGACGAAGCCAAGATCCCAGACGCCCCTAAAGAGGACATGCAGGGATACATATATCAATAACGGTCAGGCCAAACTACCCTCATGCCGACAGTGCTCGCATCCATTGCCTTTCCCTGCCCCCGAGCTGGGCCCACTCTGGCCGGGGCGCGAAAGAGCCGGTCGCTCGCAGGCGGAGCGCACAATTACCCTGGAACCTCTTTCCCGGAGATCCCGTCCAATGTGTGCGGCAGGACGCCGCCGCAGGCGCTTCATCCACCCACATCCAATAGAGTCCTTGCCATGAGCCAGCCGGAATCCGCGATCGCGGACGCCCAGGCGGGCGGCCCGAGTAACGGCACCCCAGAGCCGCTGGCCAAGCTCGCCGCGCGTTACGGACTTCGGCGTGCCATCGCACGCCCGAGTCTGCTCGTCTACCTACGCCAGCTGTGGGAACGACGGCATTTCGTCATGACGTACGCGACCTCGCGCAACGTCTCGAAGTACAGCAACTCAGCCCTGGGCCAGCTCTGGCAGGTCCTCACCCCGCTGCTGAACGCCGCGATCTACTTCCTGATGTTCGGCCTGATCCTGGGCGCGAGCAAGGGCATCACCAACTACCCGGCCTTCCTCATCACCGGGATGTTCGTCTTCACCTACACGCAGCGCTCGGTGAGCGGCGGCGCCAAGGCGATCTCCGGCAACCTGTCGCTGATCCGGGCCCTGCACTTCCCGCGCGCCGCGCTCCCGCTGGCCTACACGATCCAGGAGTTCCAGCAGCTCCTGATCTCGATGGGCGTGCTGTTCGCCCTGGTGCTGGTCACCGGCGAGCCGTTCACCCTGCTGTGGCTGCTGATCCCGGTCGCCCTGGCACTGCAGACGATGTTCAACGTCGGCGCCAGCCTGGTGCTCGCCAGGGTCGGCTCCACCGCCCGCGACCTGAACCAGCTGCTGCCCTTCATCATGCGCACCTGGCTCTACGCCTCCGGCGTCTTCTTCTCCATCGAGGACAAGGTGGTGGGGCCCAACGGTGCCGGCCTCCCCCAACTGGTCGCCGACATCATGTACTTCAACCCCGCCGCCGCCTACATCGAGCTCATGCGGGACCTGCTCATGCAGACCCACCCGCCCCGGCCCTACATCTGGGCGGTCTGCGTATTCTGGGCAGTGTTCGCTCTGCTCGGCGGCTTCTGGTACTTCTGGCGAGCCGAGGAGAAGTACGGCCGTGGCTGAGTTGACCGAGGAGCTGTCCCGAGTGAAGGCCGAGGAGCCCGCCGTGCCCAGCACGGACGTCAGGGTGCATCCCAACCCCGAACCCGCCAAGGACGCCCAGGAGGGCACCCCCACGGTCATCGTGGACGACCTGCACATCATCTACCGGGTCTACGGCGCGGCCAGCGACGTGGAGAAGGGCAACGCCGTCAACGCCCTGATGCGCCTCGTCAAGCGCCAGGGACGGCCGCAGATGAAGGAGGTGCACGCCGTGCGCGGCGTCTCCTTCGTGGCCCGTCACGGCGACGCCATCGGCATCATCGGCCGCAACGGCTCCGGCAAGTCCACCATGCTGCGCGCCATCGCCGGGCTGCTGCCCCCGCACTCCGGCGCCGTCTACACCAACGGCCAGCCCTCCCTGCTCGGCGTCAACGCCGCGCTGATGCGCGAGCTCACCGGCGAGCGCAACATCGTGCTCGGCTGCTACGCGATGGGCATGAACCCCGCACAGGTCAAGGAGAAGTACGACGACATCGTCGATTTCTCCGGCATCGGGGAGTTCGTGCAGTTCCCCATGTCCACCTACTCCTCGGGCATGGGCGCCAGGCTCCGCTTCGCCATCGCCTCGGCCAGGTCCCACGACGTGCTGCTCATCGACGAGGCGCTGGCCACCGGCGACCGCGAGTTCCGGCGCAAGAGCCAGGACCGGATCAAGAAGATGCGCGACGAGGCCGGCACCGTCTTCCTGGTCGCCCACAACCTCGACGTGATCGAGGAGACCTGCAACCGGGTCATCTGGTTGCACAAGGGCAAAATCAAGATGGACGGCGACCCGCAGACGGTCCTCGCTGCCTACAACAAGGTCTGATCGCCGGGCAAGATGAGGAGCGACCGAAAAGACGCTCCCATCGGAGGTGAATCGTGTCCACCCGGCCACCGATTCCGTACGACTTCCTGCCCCAGGTTCCCGCGCTGACCGTCGAAAGCGACGACATCCGCGACGGAGGGCGCCTGGCCCCGGCCCAGGTGTTCAACGACTGGGGATTCAACGGCCAGAACGTCTCGCCCCATCTGCGCTGGTCCGGCGCTCCCGAGGGCACCCTCGGCTACGCCGTGACGTGCTTCGACCCCGACGCGCCCACCGGCAGCGGGTTCTGGCACTGGCTGCTGTTCGACATCCCGGCGGACGTGACCGAGCTGGCCGCCGGCGCGGGGGCCGGTGACGGCGGTGTGGGGGTGCACGGCCGCAACGACTACGGCGTCACCGCCTACGGCGGCGCCGCGCCGCCCCCCGGATATCCGCACCGCTACATCTTCGCGGTGCACGCCCTCGACGTGGAGAAGCTCGGCCTCGGCGCCGACGCCTCGGCCGCCGTGCTGGGTTTCAACATCACCGCCCACACTCTGGCCCGCGGATACGTCGTCCCCGAGTACGAGAGCTAGCCGACCGGGCGTGACACGGGAGGCAATGGACTGACAGCGTGTTCGGTGTTCCGGTATGATTCGAACGTTGTTTCGATCCAAGGAAGCCGTCATGGAGTGGGGGCGCGCGATGCGAGAGCTGTCCACCGCGATCGACCACCTGTCCGTCGAGGACCCATCAGAGATTCCACGTCTCCAGCTCACCGAGCAGCTCATCGAGCTGCACTGGCAGATGGCCAGGCTCCAAGCTGAGATCGCCCGCCGCACCTCCGTGCGACGCCCGGGTCGCTGAGACGGCGGGGAGGCCGACCGGTTTCCCCGCCGCCACAGACGACGAACAGGTCTCGCGATATATCTTAAGTAGTCGTACACTCGCGTCATGACGTCTCATGACCCCGTTCTGCGCGCCTCCGACGCCGATCGCGACCGCGTGGCCGCGGTGCTGGGCGAGGCGCTCGCCACCGGCCGCCTGACCAGCGTCGAGCACGCCGACCGTCTGGACATCGCCTACCGCGCCGTCACCACGGACGACCTCGCCCCCCTCACCGGCGACCTGCCCGACGTCGTGGCCCCCGGCCGCGAATCCGCCACCGAGCGGCAGCAGGTCGGAGCCGTCTTCAGCAAGGTCGTACGTGGCGGGCGCTGGCTCGCCGGGCGGCACACCACACTGAGCGCCACCTTCGGCGCGTTGATCGTCGACCTGTCCGAGGCCGTGCTCCCCGGCAGGGAGATCACCCTGGAGGTCAACTCCCTCTGCGGCAAGCTGATCGTCAGGGTTCCGGAGAACGCCCACGTCATCGACGAGGTCAGCGGCATGTTCGCCAAGAGACACATCTCGGGCGGCCGGGGCGGCGAGGGCTCCCCCGTCATCCGGGTCGTCGGCCGGGCCACCTTCGGGAAGATCATCGTCTCCCGGGAGAGAACCGACTGGAATCTCCCCGGCACTCCCTGATCACCCCTGCGGAACATTCCGCTCCCGAGGCCGCCTACGATGCGGACAAACCATCCCGCACGAGGTGACCGCTTGCCTGAGACCAATGCTCCCGGCACCATGCCGATCGCCCTTGACGCGATGGGCGGTGACCACGCCCCCGACGAGATCGTGGCGGGAGCCGTGCGGGCGGTGCGAGAGCACGGGATCTCCGTCGTGCTCGTCGGCGCCCCCCGCCCGCTGTCCGAGGCGCTCTCCGACCACGACGCGACCGCCGAGATCCCGATCGTCCGGGCCGAGGAGGCGCTGGCCATGGACGAGGGTGCCCTCGCCAGCCTGCGCCGCCCGCGCTCCAGCATCGCCGTCGCCTGCCACCTCGTCCGGCGGGGGGACGCCTGCGCCGTGGTCTCCGCCGGGTCCACCGCCGGGATCGTGGCCACCGGAAAGCTCCGGCTCCGCGGCCAGCCCGGCGTGCTCAGGCCCGCCATCGCCGTCGCCCTGCCGACCAGGCCCACCCCGACCGTCCTGCTGGACGCCGGGGCGAACTCCGAGGTCAAACCCGAGATGCTGGTGCAGTTCGCGCACCTCGGCGCCGCCTACGCCGAGACGGCCCTGGGCATCGAGAACCCCAGGATCGGCCTGCTGACCATCGGCAGCGAGCCGGAGAAGGGCAACAAGCTCGTCAAGCGTGCCCACGAACTGCTGTCGGCCGCCCCCGGCCTCGACTTCTCGGGCAACGTCGAGGGCCACGACCTGCTCACCCGTACCGTGGACGTCATCGTCGCCGACGGATTCACCGGCAACGTGGCGCTCAAGACCATGGAGGGCAGCGTCCGCTACGCCTTCGCCGAGCTCCGCGAGACGGTCAGGGAGAGCCGGACGGCCAGGGTGGGCGGCCTGCTGCAGAAGAGACGCATCAGAGAGCTCTACCGGCGGCTCGACCCCGAGGTCCACGGCGGGGCCGTGCTGCTCGGCCTGAACGGCACCGTGGTCATCGCGCACGGCGCCTCACACGCCAGGGGGGTGAGCGCCGCCTGCGTGCTCGCGGCCAAGCTGGCCCACGAGGGCGTGGTGAACCGCATCGGCGAGCGCCTCGCCGCCGTCCCCCGCCCGCACCGCCTCTGGTGACACGTCACGAACCCCTGGCCACCACCCGCGCCGCCTCCGGTGACGCTGCGCGAACATGCCGCCAACCTGCGGTGATATTTGCGGCGCAGCAGGGGACGTATTCCACCGAATTCTCCGACCCCGCGTACCCTTGAGTCCCAGTCGATCGGCAGGGGGCCGTGTGGAGCAGGTGACACAGCGTGGGCTGACCTCGGCGGAGGTCGCCGAGCGCGTGGCCCTCGGGCAGGTCAACGACGTCAGGCGCCGATCGAGCAGATCAGTCTCGGCGATCTTCAGGGCCAACATCCTCACCCTCTTCAACGGGGTGATCGGCGTGCTCTGGGTGCTGATCATGATCTTCGGGGAGTGGCAGGACGGCCTCTTCGGCCTGGTGATCGTGGCCAACGCGGGCATCGGCATCATCCAGGAGCTCCGCGCCAAGCGCACCCTCGACCGGCTCGCCATCGTCAACGAGGCTCCGGTCAAGGTCCGCAGGGACGGCTCGGAGACCGAGATCCCGCCCCGGCAGGTGGTGCTCGGCGACCTCATCCTGCTCGCGCCCGGCGACCAGCTGCTGGTCGACGGCGAGACCGTTGACTCCGACGGGCTGGAGGCGGACGAGTCCCTGCTCACCGGCGAGGCCGACCCGGTGCACAAGCTACCGGGCGACGAGGTCCTGTCCGGCAGCTTCGTGGTCGCCGGCCGGGGATCCTACGTCGCGACCAGGGTGGGCGGCGACGCCTACGCGGCCAGGCTCGCCGAGGAGGCCAGCGCGTTCAGCCTGTCCCACTCGGAGCTGCGCGACGGCATCACCCGGTTCATCAAGTACGTGACCTGGCTGGTCATCCCGATCGGTGCCCTGCTCACCTGGAGCCAGGTCAGCAGGCGGACCGGCATCGGCGAGGCGGTCACCAGCACGGTCGCGGGCATCGTCACCATGATCCCCGAGGGCCTGGTCCTGATGACCAGCATCGCCTTCGCCGTCGGCGTGATCCGGCTGGGCAGGCGCCGCTGCCTGGTCCAGGAGCTCCCCGCGATCGAGATCCTGGCCCGGGTCGACACGCTCTGCCTCGACAAGACCGGCACGCTCACCTCGGGCGGCATGGAGCTCGGTGAGGTCCGCAGGCTCCGCGACGACCTGCCCGTGCCCGAGGCGCTGGGCGCGCTGGCCAATCTCGACCCCGACCCCAACCCCACGGCCCGGGCCATCCAGACCCGCCACCCCGACTCCCCCGGCTGGACCGTCACCGCCAAGGTCCCCTTCTCCTCGGCCCGCAAGTGGAGCGGCGCCGCGTTCGACGGGCACGGCTGCTGGGTCCTGGGCGCCCCCGACGTCCTCCTGCCGCCCGGCACCCCGGCATACACCGAGGCAGGGGCCCTCGCCGCCACCGGTCTGCGGGTGCTCGCCCTGGGGAAGGTCGCCTCGCTGCACGACCCCGACGACCTCGGCGCCATCGAGGCCGCGGCCATCGTCGTGCTCAGGCAGCGGGTCCGTCCCGAGGCGGCCGAGACCCTCGCCTACTTCGCCGAACAGGGCGTCACCGTCAAGGTCATCTCCGGCGACAACCCCGAGTCGGTGTCGGCCATCGCCACCTCTCTCGGCATCCCCGGCGGGGAGCGCGCGGTGGACGCCCGTACCCTGCCGGATGACAACCCCGAGAAGCTCGCCGAGATCATGGAGGCCAACACCGTCTTCGGCCGGGTCAGCCCGCACCAGAAGCGGCTGTTCGTCGGCGCGCTCCAGTCGCGCGGGCACACGGTCGCGATGACCGGCGACGGCGTCAACGACGTGCTCGCGCTCAAGGACGCCGACCTCGGCGTGGCGATGGGCTCCGGCAGCGGCGCCACCCGGGCGGTCGCCCAGATCGTGCTGATGAACGACAGCTTCGCCGGCCTGCCCTCCGTGGTGGGCGAGGGCCGGCGGGTGCTGGCCAACATCGAACGGGTCGCCGGCCTCTTCCTCACCAAGACCTTCTACGCGATCGTGCTCTCCCTGCTCACCGGGGTCATCGGGCTCGCCTTCCCGTTCGCCCCCCGGCACTCCACGCTGATCAACGCGCTGACGATCGGCATCCCCGCGTTCTTCCTCGCGCTCGCGCCGAGCAACGAGCGCGCCAGGAGCGGCTTCGTGCCACGCGTGCTCCGGCTGGCGGTCCCCGCCGGGATCATCTGCGCCGCCGCCGTCTACCTGTCGTACTGGATCGCCCAGAGCGGGGCCGCCACCCTGGCGGAGAGCCGCACCTCGGCGGTGATCACGCTGTTCGTCGCCGCTTGGTGGGTGCTGGCCCTCGTCGCCCGCCCGTACGTCTGGTGGCGGGTCACGCTCGTAGCCTCCATGGCCGGCTTGTTCGCCCTCACCCTCGCCATCCCGTTCACCCGCGAGTTCTTCGCGCTCACCCTCCGCGACCCCGCCGCAGGTGGCGTCGCGGCCGGGCTCGGCATCGCCGCGGGAGCCGTGCTGACCGGCGTCTTCGCGGTCATGCGATCCCGCCGTACCGGGCCCGGCCAGGGTGATATCCAATCGGTTCAGGATCGGTCAACCGCTACCCTTGGAACATGACCGACCCGCAATTCGCCCTCATCGAGCGCGTCCAGCAGGCGCTGGCCGCGGCCTTTGGTGCCGAATACTCCGACGCAGACCCGCTGATCCGTCCCTCGCAGTTCGCCGACTACCAGGCGAACGTGGCGATGAGTCTGAGCAAGCGCCTGCGACGGGCCCCGCGGGAGGTCGCCCAGGAGATCGCCGAGCACCTCACCGGGCGGGCCGACGCCCCGTTCCCCGGCACCGTCGAGGTCAGCGGCCCCGGTTTCCTCAACCTGACCCTCTCCGACGACTGGATCACGGCACAGGTCTCGGAGATCCACACCGACCCGCGCGCCGGCGTGGGCGTGTCCGCCTCGCCGCAGACCGTCGTGATCGACTACTCCGCACCCAACGCGGCCAAGGAGATGCACGTCGGCCACCTGCGCACCACGATCGTGGGCGACGCGCTCGCCCGGGTCCACGAGCACCTGGGCAACAGGGTCATCCGGCAGAACCACCTCGGCGACTGGGGCACACCGTTCGGCATGCTCATCGAGCACCTGCTGGACATCGGCGAGGAGGCCGCCGTCGCCCAGCTGGAGGCCGGCGAGGGCAACGCCTACTACCAGGCGGCCCGGGTCAAGTTCGACACCGACCCCGAGTTCAACAGGCGGGCCCGCGCCCGGGTCGTCACCCTGCAGGCCGAAGAGCCCGAGACGATGCGCCTGTGGCACATCTTCATGGACGCCACGGTCCGCTACTTCAACAAGGTCTACGTCCAGCTCGGCGTGACGCTGACCAACGAGGACATCGCCGGCGAGAGCATGTACAACCACGTGCTCGCCCAGGTCTGCGACGAGCTGCAGGAGCGCGGCATCGCCGTGCTCAGCGACGGCGCGCTCTGCGTCTTCCCGCCCGGCTACACCGGCCGCGAGGGCCAGCCGCTCCCCCTGATGATCCGCAAGAGCGACGGCGGGTACGGCTACGGCACCACCGACATGGCCACGATCCGCTACCGGGTCCAGGACCTCAAGGCCGACCGCATCCTCTACGTGATCGGCGTGACCCAGTCGCTGCACATGTCGATGGTGTTCGACTCGGCCAGGTTGGCGGGCTGGCTGCCCGACCACGTCAGGGCGGAGCACATCCAGATCGGCAGCGTGCTGGGCTCCGACGGCAAGATGTTCAAGACCAGGAGCGGGAAGTCGGTCAAGCTTCTGGAGTTGCTCGACGAGGCCGAGACCAGGGCCGCCGGAGTGATCCAGGATCGCGAGTACGACGACACGGAGCGCGAGAAGATCGCGCACGCCGTCGGTATGGGCGCGGTCAAGTACGCCGACCTGTCGGTCAGCCACGACAGCGAGTACGTCTTCGACTTCGACCGCATGCTCGCCCTGACCGGCAACACCGGCCCTTACCTGCAGTACGCCCAGGCCCGCATCCGCTCCATCTTCCGCAGGGGCGGGGTGACCCCGGCCGAGACGACCGGAGCCATCGTGCTGGGTCACCCGGCCGAGCGCGCACTGGCACTTCAGCTTCTCCGCTTCGGCTCGGTGGTCGAGGAGATGGCGGAGAACTCGGCACCGCACAAGCTGGCCTCCTACCTCTTCGACACGGCGAGCGCCTTCACCACGTTCTTCGAGAACTGCCCGGTGCTGAAGGACGACGTCGAGGCCGCCACCCGTGCCTCGCGGCTCGCCCTGTGCGCGCTCACCCTGAAGGTCATGGAGACCGGCCTGGGCCTTCTCGGCGTCCCCGTGCCCGAGCGGATGTAACCTGTCCACCAGATGATCGTCTTTATTGGGAAAATCAAGGCGATCATCTGGCAAAGTCATGTTCGGCGCGCCTCCCCGCGGGGATGTCCGAAGCGCAATACGCTGGCGCGGTCATCGGTCACAACTTCGGGGAGTTCTCTGCCTTGAGCACGGACCTGACCGCGAATCCGCAGGCCGGGACAGAGCTGCACCGCTGTGCCGATGCGCTCCTCACCGACCTGGCCACCGGCACCGTCCCCACCGAGTTGCCGACCGGTTTCGCGGACTTGTCCGGCCACTGGCTGGCTCCGGCCATCGAGGCCCTCGTGCTGCTCACGCGCGGCGAGGAGGCACTTGAACCTCTGGCCCGCGCCGCCCAGCGCGACGAGCGACGGACCGCGCTCTTCCTCTGCCTCGCGCTCGCCGTCGCCGGCCAGGGCGACCGTATCCACGCCTCCTGGCTCGGCAGCGCCTTCGGGGACCTGTCCCTGGACCGCCCGGTGACCCACGGCCAGCGGGCTCTCTGGCTCGCCGCAGCCCGCGGGGCGTACGGCCCGGCAGGAAAGATCTTCGTTCTCCGCAGGCTCGACGCGGTGGCCGCATCCCCGGCATCCGAGCCCGACCTGTGGTTGCGCGCTCTGATCCCCGACGAGCCCTCGACCGTCGTGTCACCGGCTCTGGCCGGTTTCGCGGAGCTCGCCGAGCTCCCCGAGCTCGCCGTTCCCGTACAGGCCGCCGCCAGGCTGACCCACCTGCGCGACCGCTGCGCCGAGATCACCTCGGCCCGGGAGAGCGCACCCGGAGCGGGCGAGGAGACCGGGACCGGCCTGGGGGACCTCGCGCTCCTTGAGGCCGCGCAGACGGACCGCTCCGGCGAGTCCACGGTCGTGTGGAGCGAGGACGAGCCGCTGACCGTGCTCCGCCAGCTGATGGGTTCCGGCACCCCCGAACGGCCGGTGAGACCGCTCACCAGCCACCTGCTCAGTGATCTGCACCCGGGCTCCCATCCTTACCTGGCCGCGATCGCACTGCATGTGGCCGCGCCCATCGTGCGGTCTGCGGCGGAGAAGCTCGCCGAGGCCACCCGGGCCGAGGCCCCCGAGTCGGTCACCGTGCCGATCCTCGGCCACCGCGTGACGCTCCGTCCCGAGGGACCGGACCCCGATTCGCTGGGCGCCGCCGAGGAGCGCATCGTCACCGAGGGCACGCCGGTCCGCGGCCGGCCCTGGGCGGCCTACGTGCTGCTCGCCCTCGCCCCGGTGATCCTGGTGGTCGGGCTGGTCCTTCCCGTCCTTCCGCTCGCGCTGCTCGCGCCGCTACCGGCCGCGGAGGGTGGCTACCTGCTGTGGCGCAGGCGCAGGCGGGAGCGGGCGGACGCCGAATACGTCGTCACGCAGCTCTCCGAGCTCAGGGAGCTTGCCCAGGGCGCGGTATGGGCCCTGCATGACTACGCTCGCGAGTCGGAGAGCCGGGTCAAGACAGCGGCCTCCGATCTGGCCGAACTCACCCGGCTGCTCCGCCGGGGTCCCCGGGCGGGCTGACCGGCTCCGTTCACCGGGCGTTCTCGCCGACCCCAGGGTCGGCTGAGCTCCTGACCGGGGCACCGGCAACGCGCTGCCCGGCTCGGCCGCACGACTGCGGCGGGGACCGATCCCTCGGACCCCGCACGTCCAGGCCGCCGCTGAATCACCCGTTGGTGATCTCCACCTCGGCAGGGGCCAGCAGGAAGACCTTCTCCGCGATCCGCTCGATACGCCCTTCACAGCCGTACGCCAGCCCGGCGACGAAGTCGACCATCCTCGTGGCCTCGGCGGTGCTCATCCCGCTGACGTCCATGATGACCGTCTGACCCTCGCGGAAGTGTTGTCCGATGACCGGTGCGTCGTTGTACTTCATCGGCGTGAGCATCACGATTCGTGAGGGCTCGTTCATCGCGTGCCAGCGCTTGGCCGCGCGCTCCGAAGCAGACTGCCAGTCCTCGCCCTCGACCTCATCCTCGTAGTCGTAGGACTCGTCATACTGCTCGGCCCCGCCCAGACCAAGGTAGCTTGCCACCTTGCGCACTGCCCCCATCGGCTCGTCCTTTCGCCAGGACCACGCCGTACCCGGCCTGTCCCTACATCTTGGACGGTAACCGACGACCCGAAGTTCGCCATGCGACACGCCCAGCGCTTATTTCCACTTTGTACGGCTACCGCACTGGTCTGCCCGATCCCTGACTTTGCCCGATCCCCTGACTTGACTTCAACTGATATCTCCGGCGCCGCTAGCATCGCGTCATGCTCGTCTACACGGTCGATGCGTTTACCGACGAATTTTTCAAGGGTAACCCTGCCGGGGTCTGCGTACTCGGCAATCCAGTCCCTGACACCTGGATGCAGTCCGTGGCGGCGGAGATGCGGCACTCCGAGACAGCCTTCCTGCTCGAAGCGGAGGACGGCGGGCCGTACTCGCTCCGTTGGTTCACGCCGGTGACCGAGGTGGCCCTCTGCGGGCATGCGACCCTGGCCACGGCGCATGTGCTGTATTCCACGGGAACGATCCCAGAAACCCTCGAATTCTCAACGAAGAGCGGAATCCTGTCCGCGACCAGGGATAAATCAGGTTTAATCAGCATGGATTTCCCGGCAAAAGTACTCCAAGAGACGTCTCTTCCCGTGGGACTGATCGATGCGCTCGGAGTTAAACCTGTTTGGGGAGGAAAAAATGTTTGGGATTATCTCGTGGAGGTCGAGTCCGAGGACGCCGTGCTCGACACGGCCCCTGACTTTCGCGCCCTGGAGGCCGTCGACGCGCGGGGAGTCATCGTGACGGCTCGGGCTTCCAGACAGGGCGCCGACTACGTCTCCCGATTCTTCGCCCCCCGCGTCGGAGTTCCCGAGGACCCGGTGACGGGCTCCGCCCACTGCGCGCTCGCTCCCTACTGGTCGGCCAGGCTCGGTTCCGACAGCCTGGTGGGCGCCCAGTTGTCGCAGCGCGGAGGCGTGGTCCGCACGACCGTACGGGGCGACCGGGTAGAGCTGGCGGGACGCGCGGTGACCGTGCTCTCCGGCGAGCTCCACGCCTAGATCCTGTCCCCTGGATCCTTCGCCTGCCGCTCCTCGCCACGGCAAGATCCGGGGGAGAGGGACCAGGGGTCCGTGGCCTCTCCCGGTCCGTGAAGTCGTCAAAACAGAAAGGCTCCCACCGGCCGGCCAGGACTCTCCTGGAAAGCCCGAGGATCACCGGCCGACGGCCCGGATTCCAGCCGGCCGGCGGGAGCCCCGGCCTTTCGGAACCCTTCCCGGAAAGCACGAAGGCCCCCACCAAAGGTGAGGGCCCTCATGAAAGATTGTCCGGCGGCGACCTACTCTCCCACACCGTCCCCGGTGCAGTACCAT